>JASHVE010000212.1 GCA_030039675.1 Acidobacteriaceae bacterium
GTACAATGTACGCATGAGCAGAGACCGAATCTTCACTGCCGCCAAGGTCGTCCTCGATCGCGAGGGGATTCCGGGCCTTACCATCCGCAAGGTGGCCCAGTGCGCCAGGATGTCGCCGATGGCGATGTACCGCCATTTCGCCGACAAGGAAGCGCTGCTCAACGCCCTCATGGAGGATGGACTTGCCGCCTGGGAGAAACGCGTACGCGCCATCAAAGCTAAGGACCCGATGGATTGGCTGGTAGCGATGAGCGAGGCCTATCTCGACTTTGCCCTCGATGAGCCCCATCGCTTCGACGCGGCTTTCTTCATGCCTGCACCCAAAGCGCGCCAGTTCCCCGACGATTTCGTGGCCGGCCGTTCGCCGGTGGTGGCACTGATGATGGTGCGCATCGATCAGGCGAAGGCTGAAGGCAAACTGGGCGACGAACCCGCGCTCGAAGTGGCGCTGGCTTTCACGGCTTTCGGGCAGGGATTCATTTCGATGCATCGCGCCAACCGATTCTCGAACGACAGGCAGTTCCGCGCGCTCTACCGCAAAGCGGCTCGCCACCTGCTCGATTCCTTCAAACCGTCCAGGAGAAGCTTATGATCGCCATCTTTGTTGCGCTGGCAAGCGGTGTGATGTTCTATCTGTCACAAGGACCGGACAATGTCTGGTGTTTGGCATGGTTTGCGCCCGTGCCGCTGTTGTGGCTCGCCTACGGCAAGAGGCCTATCTGGCAGGTGATGGCGGCAAGCGTCGTCGCCTTCCTGGCAGGCGCTGGGTATCTCTTGCGACTCTCATACGCTCCACTGTTGTTCATACTCATTCCGGTTCTGGTGCTTTATGCCGCGCAGCTCTGCATTGCGGTCTGGTTCGCGCGCTTCGTACAAAACCGTTTGACTCCGCTCGCGACGCTGTTCGCATTTCCGACTTGCTGGACAACCTTCGAATTCCTCACTGAGCTTGCTGCACCGAATGGAACCAACGGCTCGTGGGCTTATAGCCAGATGTCCGCGCCGGCTTTGATCCAGAGCGCTTCGCTGTTCGGGATGTACGCGGTCACATTCCTAATCTGCCTCTCTGCCAATACCCTCGCCATGGCATTGCGGGCAAGGCGTGAGGTATTTGTCGCGATCAGCGTTGGCGCTGCCATCTGCATGGCGAATGTGGCGTTCGGGTTCATGCGCCTGACCATGCCGCAGCATGACATAATGCGGGTCGCGGGGATCGTCGACGAAACGGCGGTCGCGAATTCCTGGCGCTCCCACTCGTTACCGGACGACGTCAAGGTCACTGAGACCTATGCAGGGGAGATCCGCCAAGCGGCTCTGGAAGGTGCCACTTTCGTGGTTACGCCGGAAGGCGGCATGGCATCGATCCCCGAGGTACAGAATGCGATTGTGGTGCCGCTGACCGCTGTTTCCACACAGACCGGCGTGCAGATTATCGCCGGCTTTCACTCGGACACGCCGGCGGCCGATTTCGCGCTCTCGATCACCCCCGATGGAGCGATCCAACGCTACGACAAGCGCCATCCGGTGCCCGGCCTTGAGAGCCGCTATACACCGGGTAATGCCTCGGGCTGGTTGGGTCGCGGCCGCGCCATGGAAATCTGTATGGACATGGACTTTCCTTACACCATCCGCGGCGATGCGCCAAGGGGCGTACGGATGATGGGCGTACCGGGCGGCGACTTTGGCGTCGACGGCTGGCTGCACGGACGCCTGGCGGTGATGCGCGGCGTCGAAAACGGGTTTGCGTTGGTGCGGCCTGCTCATCACGGCCTGGTAATCGTCAGCGACGCGCAAGGGCGTTTGGTTGCCGTGAAGAAGGATGCGCCCGCGGGTCTGACCATGGTGGTCGCCGATCTCCCACTCGGCCCCGGCCCCACGCTCTACGCCCGTATCGGCAATGCCTTCGCGTGGTTATGCGCAGCAGCGGCGCTCACACTAGCGGCTTTTTCGATGCTTGGCCGAAGAAAGGCTGCATCGGTCATTTTGACCAGCCCGTTGACGCGCCAAACATGAGCAGTTCCCGTAATAGTGTGACTGTATTTGGCAATTTTCTGCGACGAAGCGGATATGGGTAAAGTGTATGGGGATGACCTGCGCAGGAAACTTCTGTCGGCCTACGGAGCAGGGGGCGGGACTCTGGAAGAATTGGCGGAGCGTTTTGTGGTAAGCCTGGGCTTGGCGAAGAAGATCTCCCCTCAACAAAATCGCACCGGGCAAGCCGAGGTGCGCATCACCAACCTGGTCGCAAACCACGGGTCGGAGCCCAGACGCAGCAGCAAGCGGTTGGGTGGGTACGGGCGCAACCCGATCTGACGCTTGCTGAACTATCTACCAAACTACATCAGGAGGCATCCGCTGTACTGAGCCGGGGACGGGTTTGGTACCTGGCGCGGGAGCTGGGCCTGCGGTTGAAAAAAAAGTCACTCCATGCCGCCGAGCACGACAGCAAAGCCAACCGCAAGCGTCGCGAAGAGTTCCTCGTCAGGGTCCGTGCGATCGAGCCGGAGAAGCTGATTCTTGTTGACGAAAGTGGCGTTACAACTTCGATGACGAGGCTCTACGCGCGTTCTCCAGAGGGTCAGCGCACTGCTAAGGCTACACCCGGGGGTCACTGGAAAATCACGACCATCCTGGGCGCGATGAGCTTGCGCGGGATGATTGCGGCCATGACCGTCGAAGCGGTCACAGACCGAGAGATTTTCCTGGCCTATGTCGAACAGATGCGATGACCCGCGCTGCGGACCGGCGCTATCGTGGTAATGGGCAACTTGAGTTCGCACGATGTGGACGGCGTGCGCAGGCTCATCGAAACAGCGGGGCAGGGGTGCTTTACCTTCCACGCTACTCTCCCGACATGAACCCTATCGAGAAGGCATGGGCCAAGCTAAAGCAGTTGTTGCGCGCGGCCAAAGCTCGCACCAAAGAAGCTCTCGATAAAGCCATCGATGAAGCCCTTCAGCTCATCTCCAGGCAGGGTGATTCCGCGACAACTTTCAATATGCATGAAGGTTCGAAATCGGGGTCAATACCAGTGGTCAACCGTGAAATCCTACACCTGGAGTCCGTCCCATGACCAACGTGGGATGCTGAGGCCGTTCGGCACATCATCGGCGGACTGGTGGTAGCGGGACATCGCGGTCGTGGTTGCCCAGGCGAAATAGTCGTGCAGGACTTGTCGCAGAGTAGCATCGTTGGCGAGTCCGACATCGGCCAGAGCCAGGTCGAAGCAGGCAATTGCGCGGCGATCCATTTCCTCATGTTCCCCGTTCCCGCTGTGCATTTTGACGACGGTGGTCTCGTCACCGTAGGAATCGGAATACGTGGTCGCGCCACCGAGTGCCTCGGCCCAGTAAGCGGCGAGTCGCTCGACATGCTGAGGGTGGAATCCGTGGCTGAACGCATGAGCAACCACTTCGTCGGCCATCACCCGGCGATGCCAGGCGTCGGCAAGACGGCGCAGGCCGTCAATACCACCCGCCGCCTCGAAGACAGTTTGCATTCATCCATGATCGCAAGCCGCCCGCGTCTATGCAAGCCTTGTTCTGCAAGCACCGGCGTTCATAGAATGGGAACGGAAACGCTATGAGCGAATCCCGAGTAGTTGCGTGAGCTATAGAGCTGGCAGCCGAATTTCACTGTTGGTAGTTTCCGCCATTATTCTCTTGGTTGTCACCCGCGTGACCACTCTTCGTCCGACTCACTCTCACCCGGCTCCGGAATTTATTCTCTCCAACCTCGACGGCAAACCGGTACATCTGTCAGCCTTTCGGGGGAAGGTGGTCGTTCTCAATTTCTGGGCGACTTGGTGTGCGCCGTGCCGAACAGAGATACCGTGGTTCATCGCATTGCAGAGAGAGTACGGTCCACAGGGACTACAGGTGATCGGCATTTCACTGGATGAAGGCGGCAAAGACGCGATTGAACCGTTCGTTCAGAAAATGGCGATCAACTACCCCGTGCTCCTTGGTGACGAGCACGTCGCATCATTGTATGGAGCAGCAGAGATCCTCCCGACTACCTATTACATCTCTCGGGATGGGGTGGTTCTTGCGCTTGTCAAGGGCGTGATCAGCAAACAGGACGTTGAATCCAATATCAAGGAGGCCCTCGCGGGTCCGAGAGCGCCGGCTATGAAGTAGGAGCGAGACCGGTTATGCGCTTCTTTGCGAGAACCACCGAGACGGGTGGGCGATCCTCATTTCCATTCACCTCTCCGCCGATTCTGACACAGCTGCCTCTGGCCTGCCCGGTAATTTGTACCAGCGAGATTGTTAGTGTAGCGCGGAAATGAAGGGGTTGCTCGTAGCCACTCCATGGACCATCGTCTTTCTTCGCTATCGGTCCAGCTTTGCTCAAATCCTCCAGCAGCATTTGCCGGAAAAGG
>JASHVE010000213.1 GCA_030039675.1 Acidobacteriaceae bacterium
GCGCATGCCGCGCTCGTCGATGTCGCGCATGGTGTAGACCTCGGCGATGCCGGCGCGGCGGATGTTCTCCCGCTCGGCCGCGTCGATGTCGCGCACGCCGATGAGGACCGTATTTTCGGGAGCGATCTTGGGAGAAAATCCCAGCAGATTCACGAGCGGCTCCGGGCCCAGTCCCATCAGCGCCGCCAGCGGCATGCCATGCACGTTGCCCGAGGGTGAGGTCTCAGGCGTGTTCAGGTCGGCGTGCGCGTCAATCCAAAGAATGCCGATCTTCTGCCCGCGGCGGCGATAAAACTCGGCCACGCCAGAGACCGAACCCGCCGCCAGAGAATGGTCGCCGCCCAGCACCAGCGGCGTCATGCCCGCATCCAGGGCCGTCAGAACGGCGTCTGCGGTGCGCGTGCAGGTCTCCGCAATCTCGCTCAGGTAGTGTGCATTCCCGCTGCCCGGTGCGCGGGTCTCGGCCAGCTCAACACGAATGTTGCCGCCGTCAACGACGGAATGGCCGAGGGCCTCGAGCCGCGCCTCCAGGCCGGCGACACGCACCGCAGACGGCCCCATGTCGACACCGCGGCGGCTCGCGCCCATGTCGAGCGGCACGCCAAGAATGCGAATCTGGCGGGTGGGCTGAGCCTGCGTGCCGCCGGACGGCACCTTTGGAGTTCGAGCCGGGGAGTCGCCGCTTTCGGCCATGCAGGGATTCTACTTCGCGGTGCCGCCACCCCGATCTCCTCCAGATCGGAAGTTGTTGTCAGAAGACATCTTTTGCATATTATGAAACGTTTCGTGAGAACCGTTTCACCAACGCAACCATGCTGGATGATCCTCTAAAATGGGGCTATCAAGTAGCCACACGGTAAGAGTACGATAGTTGCAAGCAGCCGGGCATCGCGAACTTCCATCGCTTCACTGTTGTGAGGCGCAAGCTCCGTAACGAAAGTCAAGGGGGCAAACTGCAGCACGAAAGCACACCGAAAGTATCACTGGGCCCGGCGATGGTCGTGCGGGCCGCCTGCACGGCTGCGCTGGTATGGTGCTCGTATTCCGCCCCTGCGGCGGCTGCCCAATCGCGCGTGTTGTCGGCCCCGCAAGCTGCTCACAGTAACGTGGGCGGCGCCGGTTTCTGTCTAGCCGTGCTGCACCAGCACGTCGGCAATCTCGCCATCATCGCCGACACCTCCTGGATCGACGTACACACCCTCACATGGCTCGTGGGTTTGCTTATCTTTGTGGTCCTCGCGGTAGGCGCCAGAATCTGGTTTGTTGAGCGCCGGGTGCGCCGCCAGATCGCCGGCCTCGCTTACGTGGAACGAAGGCGGGGCAAGATCCTGGAAGATATCAACAATTCGCGGCCGCTGGCGGAGATTCTGGAGCGAATCACAGAGCTGGTTTCGGTCAGGCTGAACGGAGCTGCCTGCTGGTGCCAGATTGTGGACGGCGCGCGCCTGGGGAATTGCCCGGACCTTACCGACGCATCTCTGCGCGTGATGGAACGCCCGGTCGCCGCGCGCTCGGGAGTGGCGCATGGCGCTATTTTTGCGGCGTTCGACTCGTACACCAAGCCCAGTGCTATCGAATTTGACGCGCTGGCCATGGGCGCCAGCCTGGCAACCCTGGCTATCGAAACTTCGCGGCTTTACTCCGATCTCGTACACCGCTCGGAGTTCGACCTGCTCACCGACATTCAGAACCGGTTCTCGCTGGAAAAGCACCTCGAAGATCTGATTCAGGCGGCGCGCCAGTCGGCGGGGATCTTCGGACTGCTCTACATCGATTTGAACGATTTCAAGCAGGTCAACGACCTTTATGGCCATCACGCGGGAGACCTTTACCTACAGGAAGTGGCGGTGCGCATGAAGCGGCAACTGCGACCCGGCGACACACTGGCGCGGCTGGGCGGCGATGAATTCGCGGTTCTAGTCCCAAACATCCACAACCGTGTGGACGCTGAAGAGATTGCCCTGCGGCTGGAGTGCTGCTTCGAGCAGCCCTTCGCCGGAGACGGCTTCGTCGTGCACGGCTCGGCGAGCATCGGCATTGCTCTTTATCCCGAGGACGGCACCACCAAAGACAGCCTGCTGAGCACGGCTGACAGCGCCATGTATACAGCCAAGCAAGCGAGGCAGCGGCGGAGAGAGCCGGAACCAGAGGCCATGCGCGAAGACCGCGTATAAAGCGGATTTGCAAGATACGTTCTGCCACCCTCATCCGCGCCAGCCCGCGCCGCCGCAGGAACTCTCAAACGAAAGTGCTATGCCCGGCGCATGAAACGGCCTCCGCGGCGTGCCGATATAAGTATCTAATCGGCCGCCCCTCCATGACCCGGTTCAACCTTGTTTCCGCGACGATCGTCAGCTGCGCTTTGTGCGTCTCACCCGCGGTTTCACAGAAACTTACTCCCCTCAGCGCAATCAAAACGATCAGCAACGCAGACGCGAAACGGCACATGGCGGTCTCTTTCGAGGCCACAGTTACTTACTTTCGATCCTACGAAAAAGTGCTGTTCGTCCAGGATGGGAACGCGGCGATCTTCGTCTCTACGCCAACCACTTCGAAGCTGGTTCCGGGTGATCGGGTTCTGGTGCGGGGCACGATACGGGAGAGTTTCCGGCCTTTCGTCAATGGCACCGAGGTCCAGTTACTGAGACATGGGCCTGTACCCAAGCCTATTCACGCGACCTTCGATGCGATGATCCGCGCAGAGACGGATTGTCAACTGGTCACGGCTCACGCTGTCATCCGGTCCGCCGATCTGTTGACGAGTCCAACGTTCTTGAGGACCACGAGCTATCTGGAAATGCTCGTCGACGGGGAACATGTGGATGCAACCCTCGACAACGACAACGAGAGCGCGCTCAAGGGGTTGCTGGATGCCGAGGTCGAGATAACCGGCGTTGTCTCAGGCCAGTTTGACAACAAGATGCAGCAGACCGGCGTGCTCTTCCACATCCAATCGCTGGACGGAATCAAAATCCTGAAGCACGCCACTGTCGATCCCTGGTCGATTGCCATTACCCCCATGGACCGGATCATCACGGGCCACCGGCAGATCGATCTTAGTCAACGCATGCGCGTTCATGGCGCCATCACCTACTATCAGCCCGGAGTAGCGCTCGTCTTACAGCACGGCGACAAGAGCGTATGGATCAGCACTGGGAGCTCGCATGCTCTTCGGATCGGCGACCTGGCCGACGCGATCGGATTTCCGGATGTGCGGAACGGGTTTCTGACCTTGACGCGCAGCGAAGCACGGGATAACTCCGTGCAGGCGCCTATCGCTCCACAACTCTTCACCTGGAAAGCTCTCGCCTCGGGCGGCAATGGCGGCCGGAGTCATATCTTTGATCTGGTTTCCATCGAAGGACAAGTCGTAACCGAGGTGCGGCAGGCCACGCAGGACGAATATGTCTTGCAGGCCGACGGCCGCCTCTTTTCCGCAGTTCTGCGGCACCCAGGTTCGATAAGCCGCCTTCCCCTTGCGCCTATGCGGCAGATCCCTGTCGGCTCTAGGATTCGCGTCACCGGCATCTGCATGCTTGAAGACGCCGATCCCTTCAATGGAGAGGTCCCGTTCAACATCCTGATGCGTTCTTACGACGACATTGCAATCGTCGCCAGACCGCCGTGGCTCAATATAAATCACCTGATTTTCCTGGTGGGCCTGCTGATTCTGGCCATTTTCGTCGTGGGCGGATGGGCATGGTACATCGAACGCAAGATGCGGCGTCAGACCTCCGGCCTGGCCTACGTGGAGCAGCGGCGCAGCCGCATCCTGGAGGCGATAAACGCTTCACGGCCGCTTGCCGAGACACTCGAAGAGATTACCGAACTGGTTTCGTTTAAGCTGAAGGGCGCGCCCAGCTGGTGCGAAATTATCGATGGCGCCAGGCTCGGGAATTATCCTTCGGTGATTTCCTCCAAGCTGTTCGTCGTTGAATATCCCATCGCATCGCTGGCGGGCCAGCCGCTCGGCAGGTTTTTCGCCGCGATTTGCCCGCAGCTGCGAAGCCAGGTTGACACGCAGGAGGCGCTATCGATGGCGGCGGGGCTCGCGCAGCTGGCCGTCGAAACATCGCGGCTGCATTCCGATCTGATACACCGCTCCGAATTCGATTTGCTGACCGACATCCAGAATCGCTTCTCGCTCGAAAAGCATCTCGAGAACCTCATCGATGCGGCACACCACTCGGCCGGGGTTTTCGGGCTGATCTACATCGATCTGAATGAGTTCAAGCAGGTGAACGACCGGTACGGACATCAGGTGGGCGATATCTATCTGCAGCAGGTCGCGCAGCGCATGAAGAAACAACTGCGGCCTGGCGACACTCTCGCACGACTGGGCGGCGACGAGTTTGCCGTGCTGGTCCCCGAGGCGCGTAGCCGGACCATTGTCGAAGAGATTGCGCTGCGGCTCGAGCGATCTTTCGAGAAGCCTTTCCCGCTCGATAAAAGCATCGTTCACCCTGGTTCTGCCAGCATCGGCGTTGCGCTCTATCCCCAGGACGCAACGACGAAGGACGGGCTGCTGAGCGCGGCCGATGCAGCGATGTATACAGCGAAAAAAGCCGGGCGACGCTTCGCACGGACCTTCGCCAGCTGACTCGCCGCGGGATCCATCTGCAAGGCACATAAAAAAGGCCCGGCAAGCGCCGGGCCTTCGAGTATTGGTTTCTGAATGATTGGTTATTCGGCGGCCATTTCTTCGGCTTCGCCTTCCTGACGCATCATCTCGAGCTCGCGCTCCGCCGCTTCGATCTCTGCCGAGACCTCCTGCTGGACGCGGGCCGCAGCTTCCTCCAGTTCCGGTGAGAGCTGGACGTTGCGATAGTACTCGAGACCCGTGCCGGCGGGAATCAGGCGGCCGACGATCACGTTCTCCTTGAGGCCGCGCAGGTTGTCCACCGCGCCGTTGATGCTGGCTTCGGTGAGCACGCGCGTGGTCTCCTGGAAGCTGGCTGCGGAGATGAAGCTGTCGGTCGAGAGCGATGCCTTCGTGATACCGAGCAGCAACGGACGCCCCAGAGCCGGACGGCCGCCCTGATTCTGCACACGATCGTTCTCTTCCTTGAAGCGGAACCGATCGACCTGCTGTTCAAGCAGGAAGTTCGTGTCGCCTACTTCATCGATGCGCACCCAGCGCAGCATCTGCCGGACGATGACCTCGATGTGCTTGTCGCTGATAGCCACGCCCTGCAGACGGTAGACCTCCTGGATTTCGTTCACCAGGTAAGCCTGCAGCTCCTTTTCGCCCAGCACGGCAAGAATGTCGTGCGGGTTCAAGGGGCCGTCCATCAGCGGGTCGCCGGCGCGCAGGCGTTCACCTTCCTGCACGTTGACGTGGATGCCGCGCGGCACCGAGTACTCCTTCTCGTCGCCGTTGTCGGCCGTGACGTAGATCTTACGCTGGCCCTTGCTGACTTCGCCAAAGCGGACAACGCCATCGATCTCCGAGATGATGGCCGTTTCCCGCGGCTTGCGCGCTTCGAACAGCTCGACCACGCGCGGCAGACCGCCGGTGATGTCCTTCGTACGCGTCGATTCCTTGGGAATCTTGGCGAGCACATCGCCGGGACCCACCTCATCGCCATCCTGCACCATCAGGTGCGCGCCACGAGGCAGCAGATACCGCTTGTGCGCCTTGGCGTTCTTGACCACAAAGGCCGGCTGCCGCTTCTCATCGGGAGAGTCGGCCACCACCCAACGGGAAAGGCCAGTGACTTCGTCGACCTCTTCATTGAGCGTGATGCCTTCCTGCAGGTCCTTGAACTGCACCGTGCCGCCAATTTCCGTGAGAATCGCGTAGGTGTATGGATCCCACTCAGCCAGCAGCTCGCCCAGCTTCACCACCTCGCCGTCCTTCACGCGCAGACGCGCACCATAGACCACCTGGTAGCGCTCCTTTTCGCGGCCGCGCTCGTCTACGATCGCTACCGATCCGGAACGGTTCATGGCCACCAGCGAACCGTCTTTGCTTTCGACGGTGCTCAGGTTGAAGAAGCGCACAAAGCCGTTGTTCTTGGCATCGAGGCGCGACTTGTCAGCCACGCGGCTGGCCGTGCCGCCCACGTGGAAGGTACGCATCGTAAGCTGCGTGCCGGGCTCGCCGATGGACTGCGCCGCAATCACGCCGCAGGTTTCGCCGAGCTCAACCATGCGGCCTGAGCCGAGGTTGCGGCCATAGCAAAGCGCGCAGACGCCGCGGCGGGATTCGCAGGTGAGCACGGAGCGGATCTTGACTCTCTCCACACCTGCGCCCTGGATGGCCGAGGCGATGTCCTCGTCGATGGGCTGGTTCACCTCGACAACAACGTTGCCATCGTAGTCCTTGATCCGTTCGAGCGACACGCGGCCGATGATGCGGTCGCGCAACGGCTCGATGATCTCGCCGGACTCAACGATCGATCCGACGTAGATGCCTTCGACCGTACCGCAGTCGTTCTCGGTCACGATCACATCCTGCGCCACGTCGACCAGGCGGCGGGTGAGGTAACCGGAGTCGGCAGTCTTGAGCGCCGTATCGGCGAGACCCTTGCGCGCGCCGTGCGTCGAGATGAAGTATTCGAGCACGGTGAGGCCCTCACGGAAGTTGGCCGTGATGGGCGTCTCGATGACTTCGCCTGACGGCTTGGCCATGAGGCCGCGCATGCCGCTGAGCTGGCGGATCTGCTGCTTCGAACCGCGGGCGCCGGAGTCGGCCATGATGTAGATCGGATTCATGGC
>JASHVE010000214.1 GCA_030039675.1 Acidobacteriaceae bacterium
TCGGCCGGCAACATCGTCCGCGCCAGCGCCAAACCGCCCGAGGGGACCCATCCTGACGCTGGTGCTGCTGCTCTTCCGATCCCTTCCGGTGCAACCCAGGAGATGGTCGCGTTGGGCGATCGCATCTATCACGGCCAGGAGGCTGGTGGGATGTGCACTGCTTGCCATGGCGCGAACGCCACTGGAACTCCTCTGGGGCCTGATTTGACGAAGAATAAATGGTTATGGAGCGATGGCAGTTGGGCGGGAATTACGAAAACGATCACAGATGGGGTGTCGCAGCCCAAGCAATATCGCAGCCCCATGCCGGCAATGGGCGGGTCTCAACTCACGCCGGAACAGGCATCGGCAGTGGGCGCGTACGTATGGGCTTTGAGTCACCGCTAGCGCAGCTTTGAAGTTTCCTTCGATTTTTCGAGGCTGGCTCTTTCATAGGAGCCAGTCCTGAACTTGTAGATATCCCGCCGCTGCTCACCCAGTATTACGAACTCTTTGGCATTATTTATTTTGCAACTCTATTCGGTTGCGCTGGTGAACGCCGATTCTAATTTTGGTGAGGTCCGGAGTAAATTCGATATGCTTCGACGGATGCGGACAGCGGCGTGCCTCGGACTGCGGAGACTTTCAGCAGCACCTGGAAATACGGCAGTTCGCTTACGTGCAACGTTTTTTTGAAACTGGACAACTGATCTTCAGATAGAAGAAAGTCGCTCGCAGCTTCGGTCGCTTCGGCATTCGTACCTTCGATCAGCAGTACCATACCGTTGTGGTCAGAATTAGGCAGGTAAGCCACGACGCAATAGCCATCAGCGTCGGTAGGGAGATAGGTTGCCTGCTCACCGTTTGCGGGAGCCCGATTGATGACTCGCGGGCTGTCAAATTCAGTGATGAAATTCATCCGGCTGTCGAAGAGTTCATCCCACGGATTCGATTTCCGCGCGCCGATCAGAATCACATTGTCCCGTTTAATCAGGTCCGGCATGTAGTTGCGCGCATTGTAGAGGTGCATATACTTGCCCAAGGGGTCGAGAGCCAAGATCCGGCGGGCGAGCATGAATTCATCGGGGTTTGCGAGATTCCAGGAGAGAATCCGGTTTACGGCGGTATGCATGTCCGGGCTCATCTCGGCGGACTGAAGCTGGCTGATGTAGCTGCGGCTCAGATAGTCATTCAGAGGAAATGTCTTTCGACTCAGCGCCTCTACGAGCCCGATGCCGGTGTCGGAGATCACGATATCGGTATTGGGGTTGGCATTGAGAAACTGCGACCACAATTCAGCGACGGCTGGCTTGGATTGCCAGGAGTACAAAGGCTGATACAGGGCACGATACCGGCTCCAGAAATACACACAACCCGCAGCGAGCGCAACAATCAGCGCTAGGGAAATCACCAGCGCAATGGGCATCCATGCTGGATGGACGTGAACAGAGGACGCTTCAGCCGCTGGCAGGCTTGACTCGACGCCTGCGGATTGAAGGTCGCTCTCAATCTCTCCTGGAATTTCTGGATCAACCGCGCGATAGCGAAAAACGGGGACATAGCTGCCGCGAGGGATCTCCATGATTAACGTCTCGTGTGATCCCTCCGAATTGAAGTACGTCTCGATCCGCTTGCGCAGGTCGCTCACATTTGTGCGGACAATATTGTCGACGCTGGTATCGTAGGAGTCCGGCCTGCGAAAGACCTTGGTGCCGATCTCCTGCTCATGAACCCGATCGCAGCCGTCTTTCAGAGAGCGCTTGCCGACGTAAAACAGAAGCTCCTGCAGCCGAGTCGCGCGCTTCAACGGCCCACTGGCAGCGACTCGCTCCAGGAGCGCCCAGCACGTCTCCGTTTCGGGCATTTCTCGTATCTGCACGATCGACCTTCTTGCTCGACAGCCCGCTTGGTGATGCCGTACCTGCCGTTTGCTCTAGGTATATGAATTGAAGCCCCTCTCCCAGTTCAGGCGGACTCATTTAACGGTAAAAAACCAGATTTTGGCACCTGAACACAAGAGCTCGTTCAGAGCCGCTCTCTTAAGACGCTCAATTTTATTCGATTTCAGCAGCAAGCCTCAACTTAAATCAGAAACGGCGGCGACTTGTTTTCAAGGTTTCGGCGGAAGCATTTTCTTTTTTGTCATCTCACTGAATTAAAAAGACATAGATCGATTTTTCAGCATTGTGTGAGAATTCTGGAACCGGTGCAAAACGGTGAAGGCCACTGTGGTCTCCACGTGGTAATACCGCGAATTTACTTGATTGTGATCGATTGACAGAGGCACTCTTGGCCGGTCCTGAGAACAGGTCATCGGTCAGCCGAAAAGAAGGACAGAGCGCACGGTCTCAGCTCGCACAAAAGGCGAGCTGCAATCTTAATGGAGGCGGTCATGAAACAAATTGGATCAAGGCGACCCATCCGAAGGAGCGCCAGCTTGAAGACGTTTTTCCTAATCTTGCTATGTGTTTCGTCTGTTCTTCCTGCGGGCCACGCGCAGCTAACTACGACAGGTGGCATCGAAGGCATTGTGGTGGATCCGTCGGGCGCGGTGGTTCCAAACGCCAAGATCACGATTACACAGACAGAGACCCGAACGGTGACCGAGACACACTCCAACTCAACCGGAAACTTCTTTCAGGTGGGCCTGAATTCCGGGCATTATGACGTGGAGATTTCGGCCGCCGGGTTTGACAACTATCGCGAAACCAATATCTACCTGGAGCCGATGGCGACATATACGGTCCGCGCAACCTTGAAGCCGGGAAGCGTGGCTACGACGGTGACCGTATCCGGAACAGCGGCGCAGGTGCAGACGATTACACCAGAGGTCTCCAGCACGGTTACCGGCGAGGAGGCGCAGGAGCTCCCGCTCAACGGACGGAACTTCGAGCAACTCGGTTCGCTGATGCCGGGCGTCATCAACTCATCGCCTGTATCGACCATGGGGACGGGCGGCTATAGCACCACCAACAGCCTGCTTGTAAATGGCGGCACCACGACGGGCAGTTCAGGCTCGGGAGAAACGGGAGCGATTTACTACCTGGACGGCCTCTGGATTTCGTCCAACGTGGTTCATGACGAGAATATCGTCACGCCCAATCCCGACGAGATCACCGAAGTGAAAGCGATGCAGAACAACTTCAGCGCCCAGTACACGTTGATGGGCGCCAGCACCATCGTGGTGGAAACCAAGAGCGGCACGGATACCTATCACGGCGATGCCTGGGAGTTTTTGCGCAATACCGATCTGAATGCAACGCAGTATTTCAGCAAGTCGCCCACGGTGATGAACTGGAATATCTTCGGATACGATCTGGGCGGCCCACTGTTCGTGCCGCATCTCTATCCCCGCCAAGGCTCGAAGACCTTCTTCTATTTCAATCAGCAATGGGTGAGACAGACTGCCGGATCTCAGGCTACGGGCGAAGCACCGCTTGCGACAATGCGCGGGCAGGGAACATCAGGCGGGGAACTTCTATTTCCAGGGGCCAACGGAGCGAAGCCCTCGCCGATCCCAGGTATCGGCGGGCCGTACGCGATTCAGTATCTGACCGATCCGAGTCTGCCGGCGGGCCACTGCAACTCCGCAACCAATAAGTCTTCCTGCTTTCAGCAAGACGCTAACGGAAACTGGATCATTCCGGCTGGTCGTGTCGATCAGAATGCGCTGGCACTCTTGAACGCGCTGGTGCCTCTTCCGAACGATCTGACCGGCGGGGCCTACAGCGCCACGAGCTCGGCTACCGATTACCTCAATACGAATCCGAATATTACTAACCAGGTGGATCTCTTCGGCAAGGTCGATCACGACCTCACCTCAAAGCTGCGGCTCACCGGCGAGTACATGGTAGAGGAACAAACCTTCACTGGGGCCAATGCCGCAAGATTCGGCACGCCATGGCCCACCAACTACGACATCTTTGAAACCGACGATCAGGCCTTCCAGGCGCGACTGACGCAAATCCTTTCGCCCACCATGACAAACCAGACGAGCGCGGCGATCGGAATCTTCGATGGAACTCACGATTTTGGTGGCGTTCACGAGATCTCGCAGGTGCAGGGTTTCGATCAGATATTGCCCTATCGGGGGGCGTACGTGCAAAACTACCTGCCCAGCATCGCGCCCTCTAACGGTTGGACCAAATTCGGAACGTCCTCGAACTACATTGTTCCTCGTGCTACGGAACTGCACGACACGATCACGGATGACTGGAGCTGGCTGCACGGCAAACACTTTTTGCAGGCGGGCTTCACGATGTTCTTCGGGACAGAGCGGCACTGGTCCTCGCCGAGCGTTGCCGAAGGCTACTTTAGCTTCAGCGGTTATGCCACAGGCAACTCAATGCCTGACTATTTGCTCGGGCTGGCGGCATCATTTAGCCAGGGCAGCACCGGAGTGCGCACCTACGCGCACTACAAGATTGCTTCGCCCTACGTGGAGGAAACGTGGAAAGTTGCGCGTCGCCTTACACTCTCCGGCGGACTGCGCTATTCTTATATGCCCTGGCCAACCGAGCAGACCGGCTTCATAGTCAATTTCAATCCGGCTCTGTTCAATGCGACACAAGCTCCTGCAATTACTACGGGCGGGACCATTACAACGCCCAGCACTGGTTATAACCTGACGAACGGGCTCATGCTGAACGGCCAGAACGGAGTTCCGCTAAACCTCACCAATGCTCACACCAACTACTGGGCGCCGGTTGCCGGTTTCGCGTGGGACGTGTATGGAGATGGCAGAACGTCCCTGCGCGGCGGCTATGGGCTCACGTACTATGAAACCGCCGGACAGGGCTGCGATGAGGGAGGATGTTTAGGGTATCCGACTGTACAGTCGGTCAACCTGGCCACCTCAAACTTCGACAACCCTGCCGGAAGCGCCACGCCTGCGACTGTGTCTGCAGAGAGCGGTGAAAACCTTCAAAGCTACCGCGGTAGCCACATCCACACCTACAGCTTGAGCGTGCAGCAGCAATTTGGAGCGAATTGGATCGCATCGATTGCAGGAGCGGGCAGCATACAAGGCGCAGGCAGCACATCGATCAATATCAACCAGGCTCCACCTGCTTCGGCCGGCGGAGTGAATTACGACTTCAACCCGAATCTCAACCAGGCCAGCTACGTGAACGCATACTATGCGCCCTATCAGGGATATGGAAACATCACCTATTACGAAAACGTAGGCAAGAGCAAATGGGACGCGCTCGAACTCAGCCTTCGTCATCACACCACGAAGAATCTTTATCTGACGGCCGCGTATACCTGGTCGCATGGCTTGGATAACTTTGGCGGCTTTCAAAACTCTTATAACCTCGCAGCAGCCTACGGAAACTCCAGCAACGACATACCGCAGGTATTCACCGCGAGCGTTATCTACTATCTGCCGCGTCTTCAATACTCGAGACTCTGGGTTCGCGAGTTGCTCGGCGGATGGCAATACTCCGATATGACCACTGTGCAGAGCGGTGGGACAAGCACGATGGGCATGAGCGGCACGGGGCTGACCGGATCAAGCCTTGGCCTTGCTACGAGGCCCGATCTCATTGCTGCGGTCACCTATCCCAAGCAATGGAAGAACGCCGGCAGTGTCTGGTTCAGTACGGCTTCTTTCTCGAAACCACCGAGCGGCTACTTCGGCAATGTCGGTAACGGAACCATCCGCAATCCCGGCACTGAGGACTTCAATATGGCTATCTATAAGACGTTCCCATTCGGTGAGCGTGTGCACCTCCAGTTCCGGGCGGAGTTCTTCAACGTCTTCAATCACACCAATCCCAATGCACCGAATACCACTGTAGGCAGTACCGCGATTGGCGAGATCAGCGGAGAAAAAGAAGCTCGCGAAGGACAGGGCTCATTAAAGCTCAGCTTCTAAGTTGAAACCGGGCAGCTGCTCCCCAGCAGGAATGGCTGCTCGTATCTCAAGCAAAACCAGCGCGAAAAGGCCGACAACAGTTGCGCACTGCGTTTCAACCTCTTGCGCAGAAGGGGTGTAGCGCGAAATTGTGAGACGAGGGAATTGAGGTATTTCATGACCATCAATCGCCGTGATTTTCTCGCTCTCGCCTCTTCGAGCGCCATAACCGCTCTGTCGCTTTCACCACAGGAAGGTCACACCGCAACCGTCGATCTGCGTCCGCGCAACGGCCGGCGTCCGCCGAATGTCGTCCTGATGATCTGCGACGATCTTGGTTATGGCGATCTCGGCTGTTACGGCTCGAACCTGCCCACGCCACATCTCAATGCGATGGCCGCTGAAGGTCTGCGCTGCACGCGTTTCAACGCTGCTCATCCCATCTGTTCGGCGTCCCGCGCCGCACTGCTCACCGGGCGTTATGGCCATCGCAGCAACACAACCGGCGCATTTGGGCCGCACGCCCCGCAAGGAACTTCGCTCGATGAAACATTGCTTTCCAATCTCTTCCAAACCAAGGGATACAACACCATGGCGATTGGGAAATGGCATCTGGGCGACGCGCCGCAATACCTGCCCACGCGCCGCGGCTTCGATTCGTTCTACGGTGTGCCCTATAGCGTGGACATGCAGCCTCTGCCGCTAATCCGCGATACCCAAATCCTCGAAGCAGACACCGACCGCGAACAGCTTACGCAGCGCTACACCGAAGAAGCAGTCAAGTACATCGAGCAACAGAGCCAAAAACCGTTCTTTCTTTACCTGGGATTTTCCTACCCACATGACCCCGCGTGCGCCTCCAAGCGCTTTCGGGAAAAGACAAAATTCTCGAACTACGGCGACGCAGTGGCAGAGATCGACTCCAGTGCAGGCGAGATTCTCGATGCGATCAAAAGAAAAGGGCTGGATTCCGACACGCTGGTGCTTTTCACGAGCGATCACGGCCCCTGGTATCAGGGAAGCCCAGGGCCGCTGCGCGGGCGAAAGGCCTCAACTTTTGAGGGCGGCTTTCGCGTGCCGCTTCTCGCCCGATGGCCCGAAGTGATTGCTCGCTGCAAGATTGTTGACGATTGGTGCTCCAACCTCGACATCGTGCCGACGCTTTGCGATTTGTGCGGCCTTGATCCTCCATCGAAACCTATAGATGGCGTCAATATTTCGCAGATGTTCGTCGCAGACAAGCCAGCGCCCGAGCGCAAGCCTGTTCTCTATTTCAGCCCCATGAGCAATCACGGCCTCGACGTCCACTGCATTCGCAATCGGAATTGGAAGCTACGTGTGGCTCAGGGAATCGAAGGCGAGATCTATTTGAACGATCGAACGACGCAGGCAAAGAAGAGTGCGTGGCTTGCCCATCCCGAGCTCTACGACGTGGCTCTTGATCTCGCGGAAAGCTACGATGTGGCCTCGATGCATCCAGAGATCGTGGCAGACTTGTTGCGCGATCTCGATGCGTTGATACCGTCGTTTCCTCCGCCCGTTATCGAAGCGTACGCAACTTTGAAAGGCAATAGGGGCGATGTCAGCACGCCGCCCGGTGCTTCGCCCAGGCCATTCAAGCAAGTGCAGCCGGCCTGGTCATGGGAACCGGAAGATCGCAGAGAGCCGCAGTAGCTGCTGACGGGAAAGGGTTGACGTCGTGGAGCGGAAAAGGTTACTCGAGCCGAAGCATGAACCGATGCTTGCAGGAGATAATGCATCTGTAAAACGGATTTTAATTGGCTTCCTTCTTGCTGTTGCTTTCCTGTGCTTTCCAAGCCGTGTGCATCCGCAAGATTGGAAGTCAGGTCAGGATTCGCCGGTACACGACTCCGACCGTCTTTATCCCCTTAGCGTCAAATCGATTGTTCTCGAAAACGCGCAGCTTTCGTTGGCCTTTGACGAGAGCACGGGTGCGTTGCTGGGCTTCACGAACAAAGCCACAGGCTGGTATTGGCAAACTCAGCCAAGCCTCGGAGAATCATTCAATTTATTTGTGCCGACTACTGATCGTTCCTACAATCCCGTTCTCGGCGCACGTAACCGGCTGGCGTCGTTCGAGAAATCCTCTGACGGACAAACGCTGACACTGGTTTGGTCAAACATAGAAAGCGAATATCAAGGCAGGCTGGACATTACGCTGCACGGGACGGTGCGGCTCGAGGGAGACACCGCGCGGTTCGAGATGACGGTAATCAATCACTCGCCGCATACGATCGCAAGCGTGAGCTGGCCGATCATAGGATCCATCGCGGAACCGTATTCCGTGATGCAGCTTGCTACCCCCAACTACGGCGGTATGTCTGTATCTCCGCTCTGGAACCCTGGCTCGTCCAGCGCCGGATACTACGGCACGAACTACCCCACCCGGCTGCAGAACGGACGCTATATTCTCATCTCTACGCCTGCGCAGGGCCTCTATGTGGGAGCGCATAATCCAGATGCCGAAGAGAATGTGAAATTCCTGTTCGAAGTGAAGCCCGGATTCGCGGATGCGCTGCACAGCCGGAATCCGAAGAGCATAATGATCAGCGGCCACCCGGTGCGGCTCACGATGCAAGTGGTGCACTATCCGTTCCTGAATCCCGGCGAATCAGGTCAATTGGCGCCAATTGTGCTTGCGCCTTATAAGGGCGACTGGCACAGCGGAACCGATATTTATAAACACTGGCATACAACCTGGTATCACCCGCAGCCGATGCCGGCGTGGGCTGAAGACATTCACGCGTGGCAGCAGCTCCAGATCAACTCATCGGAAGACGATTTGAGGACGCGCTATCTGGATCTGCCGCAGCGCGTAGCCGACGATCCAAAGCACGGCATCACGACGCTGCAGCTTGTGGGTTGGAACCGCGGTGGCCAAGATCGCGATAACCCTTCGAATGACACCGATCCGCGGCTGGGAACAACCGGGGAGTTGAAAGATGCGATCGACCGCATACAGAAAATGGGTATTCATGTGGTGCTCTTTGCCAAGTATGCTTGGGCCGATACCTCGACGGATTGGTACAAGCGTGAACTCTACAAGCATATGGCTACCGATCCTTACGGAGACATTTACACCTGGCAAGGTTACCGCTATCAAACGCCGGAACAGTTGGCCGGCATCAACACGCGCAATTTCGCCACCGGCTGCACCAACGACGCAGCCTGGCGGAAAATTCTCGGACAAGAGTTCCAGAAGGTCATCGACCTTGGAGCCGAAGGAGTACTCTTCGACGAGGCGCAGCACAAACACAGCTCTGATTACAATCTCTGCTTTAACCCGAATCACGGCCACCACGTTCCCGCAACCATCTGGTCAGGGGATATCGCTCTCGCCCGCATGTACCGCGCGATGATTCACAGCTCCGTGGGCGAAGAAAATTTCCTTTTTTCAGGTGAAGATCCTGAAGACGTAATCTCTGGCGATTACTCGCTTTCATACTTTCGCATTGGGCCTGGCCACATCCCGGAAGAGCGCTACGTG
>JASHVE010000215.1 GCA_030039675.1 Acidobacteriaceae bacterium
GCGCTCGCTGGTCTTGAACTCACCCAGCAAGCGCCGTACCTCTCCTCGACGCTCTACGAGCCCAGGGAGTTTTTTCGGATGACCGATTGCAGCATGTCCTTATCAAGACTCAGCTCGGCCACCAGCTTCTTCAGCCGCGCGTTCTCGTCGCGCAGGTGCTTGACCTCTTCCGCCTCGCTCACCTCCATGCCGCCGTACTTCGCCTTCCAGGCATAGATCGTGTGCTTGCTCACACCCTGTTCGCGGGCGACATCTTCAGCAGTCCGGCCCGCTTCAACCTGCTTCAGCGCAGTGATGATCTGCGCCTCCGTGTGCCTGCTTCGACTCATCCTGACTTCCCCTTTCCTTCGTCCAAATCGTATTCCGAAGTGGACGAATTCTGGGGCTCAGGTCACAAGGCCGACCATTACAAGCCTTAGATATTTCAAGCAATATGGCCGGCTCCGGCCACGCATCTGTTTTTTGCCGCTACAGCACTGTGGGCGATTTTGAGACGGTCATCGCCTCTCGGGATTTCCTATGTTCTTTTCCGCTGAAATTCCACGGCGCCTTCATCGGGCTCATCACAACCCACACGGCCCGAGTAGGATCAGGCTTGAGGTTACCTGAACCAGCGGTAGCGTTCTGGTCGGCCGCGAATCGACTTCACCACTGGGACCAGTCGCCGCGAAGGAGAACCCAGACAGCGAGAAGCAGGTTGGTAGTGGCGTGGGCGGCGATGGGGTCGCTGAGACGCCGCTTCCATTTCATCAGGCCTGCGTAGACAATACCGGCAAGAATGCCCAGGAACCATTGGTGGCCATGCATGAGGCCGAACACGATGGAGGACAGGGCGATGGACATCACGGTCACGGAGGAAAACGGTATTCGGTCAAAGTCGGGATTGGAAAACTTGATCCAACGCCTGGCGAGATAGCCGCGAAAGGCCAGCTCTTCGGCGAGGGGGACGGTGAAAACGGCGGCGACGACGCGGAAGGCGATCCAGGTCCAGCGGGCGGCGCAGGAAAGAGCGGCGAGGGATTCGCCGAGAGTGCTGGCAGCCGGGCTTTTCGTCCAGAGGGATGGGGTCAGCCAAATGACGAACACGAGAGCCCCGGCAAGCGGTGCGGCCCAGCTGATGCGCCAGTCCAGCTTTCTGTACTCGGGCCAATAGCGCCAGATCGCGACGGCGGCGGCGAGGAAGCGTAAGGGATAGAGCCACTCGAAGTGGCCCGAGGCGGCCTTGGAAATGAGGGACGCGGCGAGAATGGCGAGAAAGGGAACCAGATAGGCGGGCGTCGCTGGAGATTCGCCGACCTCTTCGCTCGGCGATTCGGGCTGCGATGCGAGCACAACGGCCCCGGTGGTGGCGGCGACCGGATAGGTGTACAGCGCAGGGGCGCGCGGCTGCGCACGCCGGACCCAACTCAGTTTTCGTGTGGCCATCGAGAAGGCGAAGGCCACAGTGGTGAAAGCGATCCA
The DNA here is from genome assembly GCA_030039675.1 of Acidobacteriaceae bacterium. GTDB lineage: Bacteria > Acidobacteriota > Terriglobia > Terriglobales > Acidobacteriaceae > Telmatobacter. The sequence goes on from JASHVE010000215.1 coordinate 1,462, forward strand.
ACCGGCTTGAGAGTGGAAGCCAACCATGGCGACATCACCGGCGCCGGCGCTGCCGATGAGGATCAAAGCCGAGAGACGCACGATATTGAGGAGCCAGACGCAGATTAGTGCGCAAGGGATGAGAAGGAGAGCCTGGGGAAAGCGGCTTTCCTTGCGGAAATACCAGAGCCAAAGCACGGTGAAAACCAGGACGAGACCCAGACCCTCGAACCCGGAACAGGCTTCGGCGATGTACACGGAAAAGCGCGGAGTGCCGATGACGAAGCTTTGCGGGTCAACAGTAATTCCGGGAATCAGGGCTCGCAGGATGACCTTGACGGAATGAAAGGTGAGAACCCGGAGGATGCGTCCGGGAGTATTTCCGGAAGAGTCCCAGAGAGACTCCAGGGGGAAACGCAAGCACCAGGCGATGGCGCCGGTGACGACCGCGTAGGACCAAAGCCAGCCGGTTTGACGGATGGTGCGAATCCAGACCCGGAGAGGGATGCACGCCAGGGCGAGCATCAATATGCCGGAGATGAGGATGAGGCGGAGGCTGACGAAGCCGCCAGGCACGAAGGTTGAGTCACTGGTGCCGTGCAGTCTGATGATGTCGACCAGCGAGAGGGTTGTGATACAAACGGCGTGCGCGAAGAAGAAGCCGATAGAGAACGGAAGACGCTCGCGCTGACGCTTGTGGTACGAGTAGCCGAGCCCGATAAAGACGGCGTAGGAAACGATGGAAATGCGGGCAAATGCGCCCAGGAACGGGGCGGAGTGAGGAATCGCGACAAGAACCGCGCCATCCACGCTGATCAGCGCGGCAAGCAGGACAAGGCGGCTAAGCAGAGTGTTCGGGAAATCCATGAGAGACGCAGGCTGGGAGTGATTTCTCCCAGCCTGGGTGCCGTCGGAGTGAGGGTTCAATACTATTTTTAGCTACTTGCGACGCCTGGAACGCAACACGGCGAGAGATCCGCCGAGCAGCGCGAAACCCGCAATAGCGACGCCGGGATCTATCTCAGGTGCGGTGCCAGGCGGCGGAGGAGGCGGCGGAGGCGTAGGTCCGGGCGCACCCGGTCCGGGTGGCGGGGGCGGTGGGGGTGGCGGTCCGCCACCGACCTGAGCGTGAGAGCTAACTCCCAAGGCCAACACCATCGCCACGAGCGCGCAATGGAGCAACTTCTTCATACTAGCGTCCTTTCGGGCAGGCTAAACTTAGCGCCGCGTTTGAGAGAAGGCCGGAATGTTGCGAGGGAACCATCAACTACTCTGAGCTCGCGAATCATTCGGGCGACCAAGGTTGCAAGTGCGGCAGCGCAGGTTCCTGTACATCTGGTCCTGATTATCACGAATCTCTGTCCCAATGAATCACGTTGCAGGATTTTGCAGCGCTACCAAGGTCACTTGAAGGGAAACGCTGGTACCCAAAAGAATGGGTGACCGTGAATTTGGACGCTGAAAGGAGTTGCGCCGGGCGCCAATGCAGGCTTGCCTGGCCGGCAGTGGCTTTGGCATTGAACGCCCGCGAACGGCTTTGGATACGCCAGCTTGATGCTGGGGCTCTCGGCGGGCTCGTCGAGCGTGGAGCGGCACAGCTCGCCCGCCTCTTCTTCCACCATCCATTGGCGCAGGGCAAGGATGTCGTTGGCCTGCGCGAACGGGTCGATTCGATGATCACCACGTTCTTGTGCAGCAT
>JASHVE010000216.1 GCA_030039675.1 Acidobacteriaceae bacterium
CTTCCCAGAAAGCCTCATGCGTTGATCCCATATCAAGCCGCTAAGACGGATAAGTCTATCGCCGTCGACTGGCCGTAAAAGTCGAGTGTCAACGGCATGGTAGGTGTGTCAAAGGACGCGAGTCTCTTAGGATTGTGTAAGTTTTTGTTGAAGCTCGACGAATAGCACGTTCTGCGGATCTGCAGGAGATTTTCAACAGGGAATCGTGGATTTCTTATAGCCAGTCAATATTCACCCTGTGGGAATATGCAATCATCTGGGCGCTTCATCTTCGTCTTGGCCCGCGTGTGGGGAGCCGGACGGGCTGTCTCGGTGTCGCTCCGGATGGGCCAGAGCGACCAACTGAAGGATGCGACGAGCCGGGCTCGCCGCATGAACTTCGCAGACCGGGCAACCGCCCGCTGGGCAGACTGAGAGTGGGGTCGATGGTCTTTGCCGCTGATCTGCTGGACCCTGAAGGTCCCGTGGCCATGCCCGATGGGAGCTGGCTCTTCGTGGAGGGCGCGGCCGAGCGCGGGTGCGTGACCCACGCGAGTGCAGACGGCGGCAGCCGGCGCATCGTGAAGAAGACCGGCCGTCCCAATGGCCTGACCGTAGACGCAGAAGAGGCCATTTGGGTAGCAGAGTCGAAGACCCCATCGCTGCTTCGGCTCACCCTGGCCGGCGAAGCGCAGGTGATCGCGACGGACTGCGACGGTGAGCCGTTCCTGTTTCCTAACGATCTTTGCTTTGGGCCGGATGGGGCGATTTACCTTACGGATTCAGGGGTGTTCATCGATAGCTTCGCGCCGAGCGGAAAGATCCGGTCGGACTATATGAGTGTCGAATACGACGGGCGAGTCTACAGGGTGGATCCGCACACCGGCGCCGTGAGCCTGATCGACCGCGGAATTTGTTTTACCAATGGCATTGCCTTCGGTCCGGATGATCGGCTCTACGTAAATGAAACTCTCACCGGAAACATCTACCGATACGGTTGGCGTGATGGTAAAGTATCTGCACCGCGGGAGCTCTATGGGAATGTGATTCGTCCGGATGCGCCGCCGGGTTGGAAGGGACCCGACGGAATGGCATTCGATGAAGCAGGGCTCTTATATGTTGCGGTGTTTGGGCAGGGGGACGTCACAGTGTTGGGCCGCGATGGAAATGTCGCGCGGCGCATCGAGACGCAAGGGAGATTGCCGACCAATATTGCCTTCGCACTGCCAGGTAAACGGGCAATTTATGTAACGGAATATCAGAACGCTCAGGTTGAAGTATTTTCCGTCGATTGTGATGGTCTAAAACTTTGGGATGGACGCGTGCGGGTCGATAGCACCCGCTGAAAAGGAAAAGATGTCCTGAGGGGCGGGCTCTCGATTCCCAGCCGAGATAAGCGCATGATTGGGCATACCGGCGATGCGGCGAGTCTTCGCTCGAGCCGCAGTTGAAACGAGAGCGGGCCGGCGCAACGCTTTCCGGATTCGTTTCAAAGGACCATGAGGACATTATCTCGTCTGCTTGAGCTGGTGGGGACGGAATGAGGATCGAGGAAATCGATACGCCGGCATTGCTGGTCGATCTCGATGCAATGGAATCGAACCTGCAGCGGATGGCAAGTTTTTTTGCAACCAGGTCATGCACGTTGCGCCCGCATTTCAAGAACCACAAGGCGCCGGCGCTGGCACGCAAACAACTGGAGGCAGGCGCGGTGGGAATCACATGCGCCACATTGCGTGAAGCCGAGATTCTGATCGACTGCGGGCTAAGCAGTGTTTTGATCGCCAACGAAATCGTGGATGAAGGCAAGCTGAATCGCCTGGCCGAGCTCGCTCGTGGTGCTTCTGTGGTGGTGGCAGTTGATAACAGTTCGGTTGTGGACGATATGGCGCGCATTCAACGGAACCGAAAAGCCGAGTTCGAGGTCGTCGTCGACATCAACATAGGGCTCGACCGCTGTGGAGTAGTACCGGGAGAAGCCGCCGTCGCGCTGGCCAAGCGAGCCGCTTGCGCAGGGCTGAAACTCCGCGGGATCATGGGCTACGACGGCCAGCATCAGGCTGCAAGGCCCAGTACGCAGCGCGATGAGCAGGTGAGAGCGGGCTGCAAAGCTCTGGCAGATACAGCGGCGCTGATGGAAGGCGCAGGCCTTCCCGTGTCGATTGTCTCGACCGGCGGTACGGGAACTTATTCCATCTCCGGCGACTGCCCGGGCATCACCGACGTGCAGGCAGGATCTTACCTGCTCATGGACACGAGATATATGAATCTGGGTGCGCCATTCCGGCGCTCGCTCACCGTGCTTGTTACCGTCGTGAGCAAGCGAAATGCGGGGAACGCGGTGATCGATTGCGGTGTCAAGGCCATGAGCGGCGAGCGCGGACTGCCGGAGATCAAAGATATTCCCGGCGCAAGGGTCGCAGGGCTGCATGCCGAGCATGCGCCACTCGAGCTCGACGGGTCTGCTTCGGCTGCGATTGAAGTCGGCAAAAAGATCGAAGCCTGGGTCGAATACAGTGACGCAACCGTGAACCTTCATTCCCGCATGCATGGAGTTCGCAATGGCAAGGTCGAAGAAGTCTTCCAAATCGAGCACTGAGCTTAAACAAAGCGGCGCATTGGCCACCAAGTTTGCACGCGGTGCGAAGGATGCGCGCATCCGCATCGAGGCTCCGCCGAAATCGTGCAAAGACACCTTCAGTCTGGTCGAGCCGCAGATCAATGCCGAAGGCGTGCACATCTGGCCTTTCGACGCGGCCTGTCCTGTGGACATGCTGTTCATGAATACGCACGACCGGCAGCGGGTGCGCATGAATCGCCATCGCTACTTCGAAATCCTCTATCTCTGCTCCGGTTCCGGAGTCTGTCACATCCAGGACCGCTTTCTGCCCTTCAAGGCGGGCGATTTGGCGGTTATTGGAAGCACGCTCTACCACCGCATCGAATGCCAATCGAAGGCCCCGCTCACCATCGCGGCCCTCTTCTTTGAGCCGGAGCTTATCTGCTGTGACGGCGGCAATGACGGCGCAGAATACTTGACCCCGTTTCTGCTGCAGGATGCCGGATTCCCGCACATTGTCTCGGGCAAGACCGGCGTCCCGGGCCAGATCCTCGACTTGATGATGCGTATCCAGACAGAGACGCCCGCGACCACACCGCGCGCGCGGCTCGCGGTTAAAACCTATCTGAAGATGATTCTCATGCTGCTCGTGAATCAATACGCAGCATATGCAGGAACCATCGAGACCTTTCGCCGGCAAGAGCGCGCGCTCGATCGGCTGAAGCCACTGTTCCACTATCTCGGAGAGAATTGTGGGAACAGCGTTCACGTACGCCAAGCCGCGCGACTTTGCGGAATGAGCGAATCGCATTTCATGAGCTTCTTCAAGCAGGTCACTGGACTATCGTTCGTTGCCTACTTCAACCACTTTCGCATTGAGCGCGCGCAGGCGTTGCTGGCCAATACCGATGAGTCCATGGTCAGCATCAGCCAGCAGGTCGGGTTTTGCGATCAAAGCTATTTCGGCACGGTTTTCCGCAAAATCGTCGGAATGCCGCCGGCGGCCTACCGGCGGCGCGTTCGAGAAGGCGGCAGCTGCACCGGACAAAGACAGGGCAATCACATCGGCCCGCGAACGCTCGTCGGCAACGCAGCAGGCGCGATGTAGCACACGAGCCGGCGGTTACTTTCCAGAGCCTCTCCCGGATGAGGAGCAAACGGAGTGCTTTCGCTGACAAGAGTCTGCGCAAAATGGGTGGTTCTCGCATTTGCGCTTCCGGCGGCGGTGATCAACTATCTGGACCGGCAGACTCTTTCTGTGATGGCTCCGGTTTTGCCGGCGGGATTTCTTCGGCTGCGACGCGCTAAACAATGCGCATCGTCATGCCGCCGTCGATGACAAAGTTCTCCCCGGTCACGAAGTCGTTTTCAATGAGAGATTCGATCAGCAGCGCGACCTCTTCCGGTTTACCTTCACGATGCAGCGGAATGCGGTTCTCAATATTGTCGGCGACCTGCTCGGCGGTCAGATGATCCTGAAATGGAGTGCGAATCACGCCGGGTGAGACGCAGTTGACGCGAATCTTCTGCTCGGCGAGTTCCCGTGCGAGGCTGCGCGCGAACTGCGGCAAGGCACCTTTTGCGACGCCGTAAGCCAGGGCGCCTAGACACCCGCGCAGGCCGGCGGCCGAGCTCAGCAAAACGATCGCTCCTCCGCCTTGCTTCACCATATGCGGAGCTGCCGCTTTGGCCAAGTGAAACACTGCGTGCACGTGCACGGCGAATGCGTACATCCAGCTCTCTTCCGTTACAGTGAGCAGCCCGCCGGGCGCAGGGCCGCCCGCAGCGTGCACAAGAACATCGAGACGGCCGAAATCACGCACAACGCGATCCACGCAATCGCGGCACGCCCCCGAGTCGGCCAAGTCGGCTTTCATGAAACGGACCGAATTACCGTTGAGCTGAGCGCTCTTCAAGCAGTGTGGTTGCAGGCCATCGCCTCGCCTGGAAACCGCAATGACTTGTGCGCCTTTCTGCGCCAAACGGAAGCTCGTGGAAGCACCGATCCCGCTGTTCCCGCCGGTAATCAGACAGACTTTGTCCCGGAGATCCATGGGCTTCACTCTTACCTTGCAACACCAGCGAGACTGGTGGTTCTGCTCTCACTTACTGACATATCAACCTTAATGCTCGACAAGTAAGTATACTTCATTCTACAGAATAGTTGATAAAAAATTATTGCAAATGTCTATTTATATCTGACATAGTAGTTCTTCGAGTTCGACGAAATTGCAGAAGCCTGGTCGACTCCCGGGGCCCTTCAATGAAGTACAGTCCGAAACCATGAATCGCATCCATCGCAGACAGTTTCTGGTATCAACGGCGGCAGCGGTCTCGTCGGCCTGGATTCCTCCCGCACTTGCGCAACTGGCTGGGCACTATCAGGGCTTTCCACTATCCCAGCTCAAGGACGATCCGTACATTGAACGCGTGCCGATCGAGGGCTACCGGAATGCGCCCGTAAGCGCGTATGAAGCCTTCCAGGACATGAAGTTTGGGGTGCGGATTCATTGGGGTATTTATTCAATCTGGAATCGAGGCCCCGAATCGTGGCCATTCCTCGAGCTGTCATTCGCCGAGAGGCAGAGATACAACGATCTCTATAAGTCCTGGAATCCAGCCCGCTTTGACGCCGATGCGTGGATGAACATCTTCGCCGAGAGCGGCATGAAGATGTTTGCCTTCACGTCGAAGCACCACGAAGGTTTCTCGATGTTCGATACGCGCACGCGTGTGCGGAACCGCGCCAACTGGACTGCGCCGGGAGGGCCGTGTATCGAGTCCTGCGATCTGGCCTACTCGATTATGGAGACGCCATTCCGCCGCGATGTTGTGAAGGAGCTTTGCGACGCCGCGCATAAGCGCGGCATCAAGATCGATCTCTACTTCTCGCATCCCGACTGGTACGATGCCGACTTCCGACCGTACGTCGTACATCCGCTACAGGTGCCGTCCTCGGCGCAGTTGATGACTGCTCGCGATCTTGAACGCACACGCCGTACTTATCATGGACATCCGGTAATTGTTCCGGATCCCACCGATGCAGAAGTAGCGCGCATGATGCAGCGGCACCGTACGCAACTTGTCGAGCTGTTGACCAATTATGGAACCATTGACATGATCTGTCTGGACATGTGGCTGGGCCCGAAGGTGTGGCCGCGGCTTCGCGCCACCATCATGGAGCTGCGCAAAATCCAGCCGAACGTGATGTTGCGCAACCGCGGGATCGGCAACTATGGTGATTACTTCACGCCGGAACGCGCTGTGCCCGCGTCGCAGGTCGGTTCCGACAAGCCATGGTTTTCCATCGATCCGCTGGGCACCGACTTCTCGTACGAACCGGACGCCTCCAAGTACAAGGGAACGGCATGGATCGTGCAGACACTCATCGACACAGTGGCCAAGGGTGGGGGACTGATGGTGGGCGTCGGTCCCAGCGCAATGGGCGAGTTTCATCCCGAAGCGATCCGACAAATGAAGGCTGCGGGCGCATGGCTGCGCGTGAACGGCGAGGCGATCTATGCCACCCGCCCGCGCGATGGCGACAATTGGGCGGAGGGCGATACGGTCCGCTACACGCGCTCGAAGGATCGCCGCTTCGTCTACGCAATCCTCACTGCATGGCCGGGGCCTCAGGTGGTACTCAAGTCCGTTTGCCCAAGAACGAGTTCATCTGTCAGGTTGCTCGGGTCGGATGCCTCGCTCAAGTGGCGGTTCGATGCGGACCGCGGTACAACGATCATTCTTCCCGACAGTCTGCAGCAACAAAGCAATCGTCCCTGCGAGTACGCGTGGACGCTACGGATCGAACCAGCGCATGTTTAACGGCAAGCCTGTAGAACAAAGGTTACCCGGAGGCACATGGAGCACTTTCAACGGGCTTTGCTGAATCGAGACGTGTGCAGTGCGCGATTCAGCGCGCACACGGAGATCGAAGATGGACTATCGTTTTCTGGGGAAGTCAGGACTGAAAGTATCGGTGCTCAGCCTGGGCGCGGCGACTTTCGGCGGCGGCAATGAGTTCTTCCGCGCGTGGGGACAAGTGGATGACGCGGGCGCAAGCCGAATGCTCGATATGTGCCTGGACGCAGGTGTCAACCTCGTGGACGTTGCCAATAGCTACTCCACCGGCCTGGCCGAAGAGGTTCTGGGCAAGGCGCTTAGAGGCCGGCACGATCGCGTGCTGATCTCGACCAAGGCATTCTTCCCGATGGGCGAAGGCCCGAACGACCAGGGAGCATCGCGCCTTCACGTCATCGAGCAATGTGAGGGAAGCCTGCGCCGCCTGGGCACCGACCACATCGACGTCTATCACATGCCCGGGTTTGACGCTCAGGCGCCGGTAGAAGAGACGCTCTATACCCTCAACGTGCTTGTGCAATCCGGCAAGGTCCGCTATATCGCCTACTCGAATTTTTCGGGATGGCACCTGATGAAATCGCTTGCAGTGTCGGACCGCTATGGCTGGCCACGCTATGTGGCGCACCAGGTCTACTATTCGATGATCGGCCGCGAATACGAGTGGGAGCTGATGCCGCTGGGCACAGATCAGGGCGTGAGCGCTCTGATCTGGAGCCCGCTGGGATGGGGTCGGCTCACGGGAAAGATCCGTCGCGGGCAGCCCGTTCCTGAGATAAGCCGCTTGCACAAAACCGCAGACGCGGGGCCGCCTGTCGAACCCGAATATTTGTACCGCGTTGTCGACGCAATTGACGGAGTGGCGAGGGAGACTGGTAAGACCGTGCCGCAGATCGCACTCAACTGGCTTCTGCAGCGGCCGACAGTCGCGAGCGTCATCATGGGCGCCCGCAACGAGGAGCAGTTGCGGCAGAACCTCGGCGCTGCCGGCTGGAATCTGACGGCGGGTCAGGTGGCGAAGCTGGATCAGGCGAGCGACCAGACGCTTATATATCCCTATTGGCACCAGCGCGCCGCCACGAACTGGGGTGTGGATCGCAATCCGCCGCTTTCGATGGTACCGGCTCTGAAATAAATCAATAACGATCGCCGGCAGGTCCAGGGCGAGGTGACTCATGTCCACTCCAGCAGCTGCACAGGAATGCCGGGGCAGGTCAAATTCCGCAACGTTCTCATGAGCGGTGTGGCCTTGCGGCCGCGGGAAAGCCGTGGCCAAGCCCGCTCGATCAACTGCGCGATGTGGTGGCGGCCGTTCGCGTTCCGGTTGAGGCAGTGGGAGGGCTCTCGATCGAGCAGGCAATCAGCACGCCTGAGTACGACGCCGGCTCGTGACTTTTCAAGAGAGAATGATGGAAATCCTCTATTCGGAGCGCCGGTCACTACCCTAGCATTACTGCTGCGCCCGCAAAATCACTGCTCGATACTCCGGCGCGAGCGGTTCGCTCATCTTTCGATTCATACGGAGTCTGAGAGAAATGCGCATGATCTCAGTCAGATACTCCTCTTGGCCGGCAGGGGTGGTCAATCCGGTTATCGTCATCACGGCACTGATGGCGCTCGCACATGCTTCCGGGCAGGATCAGAGGGCGCAGAGGAACAGTTTCACAGCGGATACTCCGCCGGCCATGACCGAGACGGAGTGCATGGGCGGGCAGTGCGATCTCAACGCGGATGTACGCGGCACGTGGAAGTTCAGCGGAGTGATGGGGACGGCAGATTGGAACGATGGCGCCGAGGCGACCGTTGTTATCGAGCGCTTCGATGAGGACGGCATTGAGATTCGGCGCATCGACCTTCCCAACAGCTCTTCGTATGGGTTGACAGCAGTCTACAAGGGAACGATCCACGGCGACCGCGTCGAAGGGACGGTCGTGTGGTCGTGGAACGGCCACTGGAACGACGAGCATCCAACGGGCCACTGGTCAGCAGAGATCCGCAATTCGGTTCCCGCGCCTCCGCCAGTCAGAGCAATTTCTATTCCCCGGTCGATCGTCGAGTGCGAAGCGGATCAATGCGCGCCCGGCCGACAAGGAGGCTGCCGGTGGACCTTCCAGGGACGCGAAGGCGAATCGCACTGCCGCAATGGCGCGGCATCCAAGCTCGAGATTCTGAAGTTCGACGATGACGGAATCGTCATCCGCCGCACCGAGTTGCCGAGCAGCGTTTCTGTTGGGCTCACGGCTCTCTATACCGGCACGCTGCACGGAAAAAGCATCACCGGCATCGGGACGTGGTCATGGCCCGGGCATTGGAACAACCACAACCCTTCGGGCAAATGGTTCGCCACTGTCGACGATACAGGCAGCACAGCCCTCCCACCGGTTCCACAGCCGCTTGTCTCACCTGAAGTGCATTCAGACGGCAGCGTCACCTTCCGCGCCTTTCGCCCGTCTTCCCTGGAGATGTTCGTGCAGATTGAGGGCGAGAAGCCGGTCATTATGCAGAAGGATGAGATGGGCGTGTGGAGCTTGACGACCAAGCCGCTCGAGCCCGACTACTACGGATACATATTCCAGGACACCGGCATCCCGGTAATCGATGCTTCAAACCCGCTGCTGCTACCGAATCTTCTGCAAAACGAAACGATGGTCCACGTGCCTGGACCTCCGTCGCTGCCGTGGGAGATCAGCGACATACCGCACGGCGTGATTCATCACTACTTCTACAAATCGGCAGCTGTCGGCGACGAGCGCGATTTCTATGTCTACACGCCGCCCGGCTACGATTCGCACGCCGCCACAAAATACCCGGTCCTCTATTTGCTGCACGGATATGGACAGAAATCGAGCAGTTGGCTCGAAGTTGCCTACGCTAATCGGATCCTCGATCACCTGATCGACGAAGGCAAGGCCAAGCCGATGATCGTCGTCATGCCCACCGGCTACGGTGGGGCCGAGATTCTCAAGCCCAATGCGTACTGGGACGACGCACTGCGCGCAGGCAACTTTGAGCGATTCAAGCGATCGTTATTCAACGAAGTGATGCCGCAGGTTGAGCGCGACTTCAGCGTTCTCACCGATCGCGACTCAACGGCCCTTGCCGGCCTCTCCATGGGGGCGGCGCAATCGGCCGTCATCGGCCTGAACAACCTCGATCGGTTTGCCTGGATCGGTATGTTCAGTTCGGGCGGGTTACGCGAGAACTTCAATCAGGAGTTTCCAGAGCTGAATTCATCTGTCAATGCACGGCTCCATCTGCTCTGGGTTGCGTGCGGCACAAACGATGGGCTGCTCAGCATCAATCAGGACTTCAACAAGTGGCTGACGTCCGAAGAGATCAAGCACACCTATGTTGAGACACCTGGGAGTCACACCTGGATGGTGTGGCGCCGCAACCTTGACGCGTTTGCACCGCTGTTGTTCCGCTAAAGCGGTTCCACAGTTGATGTGCCCTTGGCGAAGGCGCTGTAGCGCAGGTGTGGGTGATGTTTCGAAGTACCGATATAGTGCCGCTGCAACCAGGCGATTCCGCGATGGCGGCCGAAAACCCCAAGGATCAGACAAGCTTCTCCGCTGACGGATGGCCGTCTTTATCGCCGATCTGCGAAGCCCGGAGCCTCCAGTCGTTGCGCGTAGGAAGCACTCTTTGTTCAATCAAATCGGGAACACCTTACTTGACGTGAGAGCGCATCGCTTCATCGGCGGAGAGCACGAGTCGAGCCTCATCTGTGGGGTACTTGCGCCAGCGTCGCGAATTGCAGCCAATGGGGCCTTGAATTTCGCAAAAATTGGGCTTAACGCTGGGTTGATAAGAGCGGATTTAAGAAACTGCAAGCACTGTTGCGGAAATTCACTTGACATCGGCCAAAATTCTGAGCTACGATTCTTCAATTTGACATATCAGTTATCGGGAGAGTTTGAACTTTCTGAATTTCCTTCAGACTCAGGAGGCGGTACTATCTCCAAGTTTTCCCGATTTCACGCTCTTCGGCGTGTGGCGTCCGAAGTCACCTATGTGGGCAGACACGCGCTAAAATTCGTGATCAGCGGCATCAATCTGAACCGAGCTTGCTGCGCAGGACCCCACTCTCGGCAGCACTGCACTCACAACGCAGGTGACCAATCCATCACGGTCAACACCAGCAACAAGGGATCGCTCTCAGCCGCTGACAGTTGCGGGCAATGTGAGGGCATCAGAAAGATGCCTCCGTTCTAACTCAAATAGCAGTGGATTTGCAGGGGCACACATTTGAAGAGACGCGATTTTCTATTCCAATCGGCGCGAGCTACGCTCGCCACCGGACTCGGGAGTTGTCTGAGGATCTCGCCTTCGCTTGCCGAGTCGGCGGCGCGCGGGTCTGAGGCTACCATGGGCTCCGAGCTTTCTGGTACAAGTCCATTGACTGCGGAAGGTGATCTTGCCGCCCAGATGGTCGAAGGCATTCATCGCTATTTGCTGACGGAAACGCAGCGGCAAGCTGCCAACCGCGCCCAGTTGTGGAATCGCGACTACTCTTCGCCGCAACGCTATGCAGCGTCCGTCGCTCCTAATCGCGAGCGCCTTCGTCGCATCATTGGCGCAGTCGATGCTCGCGTCGAGCTGCAAGCGCCGGAATTGCTCGCCAGTGTTCCAGGTCGATTGGAGGTCGCCCAGGGTTCTGGATACAAGATTTACTCCATCCGATGGCAGGTATTCCCGCCCGTTACTGCGGACTCCGGCGGCATGTGGGCAACAGGGCTGCTGCTTCAGCCGGACGACCAACCGGCGGCACGCGTGGTTGCGATTCCCGATGCCGACTGGACGCCGGAGATGCTCGCCGGTATCAGTCCAGGCATTCCTCGCGAGGCACAGTTCGCCCGGCGCCTCGTTGAAAATGGCGCGCAGGTAGTTGTTCCGCTCATCATCGATCGCGATGACCGGTATTCCGGAATTCCCGGGATCGCGACGACCAATATGCCGCATCGCGAGTGGATCTACCGTATGAGCTTCGAAGCCGGCAGGCACATCATTGGCCTTGAAGTACAAGAAGTGCTGGCTATCATCGATTGGTTTGAGAAGGAAAACGCATCATCGTCTCTCCCAATTGGAGTACTGGGCTACGGCGAAGGCGGCTTACTGGCACTCCACAGTGCGGTCCTCGATTCGCGCATCGATGCTGCTGCGGTCAGCGGTTACTTCCAACCGCGCGAATCCGTATGGAAGGAGCCTATCTATCGTGACGTGTGGGGGCTCGTCCGCGAATTCGGCGATGCCGAGCTGGCCAGCCTGATTGCACCACGGACACTGATTATCGAAGCCAGCAACGTACCGAAAGTCTCGGGGCCACCGCCCGCCGACACGGAGCATCAGCCTCTCGCCTGCCCGAATGGAACGCTTACTACTCCGCCGATCTCAGAAGTGGAAGCTGAAGTCGCGCGAGCGCGCCAGTTCTATCAGAGTCTTGGCGCGGAGAAGAATCTACAGCTCGTGCGCCCGGCCAGCACCGAGGGGTTGCCCGGCTCGGAGCCGGCTCTCGAGGCATTTCTCAACGCGCTGGTCGGCAAGCCAGTACCGCTAAAGACTGCACGGAATGCA
>JASHVE010000217.1 GCA_030039675.1 Acidobacteriaceae bacterium
TATTAACTTTGAAGCGCGCCGCGAGCGAATGAAATGCTAAAAATCCCAGCAAAACGCGGATTTTGGATATACTCGGCTCCGGCTGCACTTACGATCTCCACTTACTTTGCGGTTATTCCGAAACCCCGTGCTGATTCCATTGGGTTTATGGATGCAAAGCTAATAACAGGCTCTAGAAAGAAATTTCCTGTTAATCATCCGACGTTTGACCACGGATGTCCAAGATTTCCTAAGACATTGGTAACGGTCAGGTTCGCCCCTCCCCATCGGGCAGCACGAAACGAACCCGAAGAAGCCACGATAAAAATTCCCGCTGAAAATTTTGTTCGATCGTACTTTTGGCGGATACATGGAGCAATCCAGGAAGCGTAGTGTTCCACTCGACTCCGGAAGGTTTGTTTCGAAGAAGGGAAAGTGGCGGGACGAGGTGCGGCCGGAGGCCGAACTGGTAGTTTGCGAGAGGATGTAAACGGTATCAACCGCCGGCATTGCGTTCAGGCGCGGACGGTTTATTTGAGGAGGTACTATGCAGGCCATAAGGACATCGAAAGAACGAACCTTGGCGCTCGCGATCACAACACTTCTAGTCGGATGCAGTGTTCTTCTTCACGGGCAGGGCACCAGCGGAAGCCTGAGTGGCGAAGTTTCCGATCCCGCGGGTGCGATGATTACCGGTGCAGCGGTCACGCTGACAAACCTGGGCACAAACTATGCTCAGACAGAAAAAACAGATAGCACCGGCGAGTACCTGATGAAGCCGGTGGAACCGGGAACTTACTCATTAGCGATCACGGCGGCCGGATTCGAAAAGTATGTGCAAACCGGCATCGTGATTCATGCCAACCAATACGCCACTCAGGATGTACATCTGAAGCTGGGTGCAACCGGCGCAACGGTCAGCGTGACGGCGGACGCCGAATTGATCAACACAACTACGCCCGAACTGGGCATGACGGTAAATCAGACTTCGGTGACGCAGTTGCCGCTGAATGGCCGCGACCCCTCAAACCTGGTCTGGCTTGCTCCGGGCGTGATCAATGCAAACCTGGGCAACAGCTATACGCAGAGCGGCTTCTCGTTCCCGAATGAGACCGATGCAGCCGCAAGCGGCGGACGCCAGGGCAGCACTTACTACATGCTCGATGGTGCACCGAATATGGATACCTACCTGGGCCGGGCCGCTCCGTTCCCGAATGCTGATGCGACGCAGGAGTTCGCTGTTATTACGAACAATTTCAATGCGGTTTATGGGTTTGCGCCCGGCGCCGTGGTGAGCATCCAGGTTAAGTCGGGCACAAACGCATTGCACGGCGGCATCTTCGAGTTTCTGCGCGACAACGATTTCAACGCGAAAGACTGGTTTACCCACCAGATCAATCCGCTCCACCAGAATCAGTTTGGTGCTTATGCCGGCGGGCCGGTACTGAAGAACAGGCTATTCGTTTTCGGGAATTACCAGGGGACCCGCTCCGCGGCAGCATCGAGCGAAAACCAGACCTACGCGCCCACGGCCGCCATGCTGGCCGGCGACTTCAGCGGCTTGTCCACGCCGCTCTGCGCCGGCGGCGAGTCGGCCGCCTGTCCCTTCACCACTATCAACGGCAAGCCGAACCAACTGGACAC
This sequence comes from Acidobacteriaceae bacterium, assembly GCA_030039675.1. Taxonomy (GTDB): domain Bacteria; phylum Acidobacteriota; class Terriglobia; order Terriglobales; family Acidobacteriaceae; genus Telmatobacter. The sequence continues at coordinate 1,624 of JASHVE010000217.1, forward strand.
CTCCAAGGGTTACAGCTACAACCCGATCGCGCTCCAAATCGTTAAGGATGCGCTGCCCCAGGTGGGCAAGACCGGAGTGAGCACAACTGGGTGCACTCCCACGGAGATTGCCGCAGGCTGCGTGGAGTACACGAGTGCGGCCATTATCAACAACTATGACGAAGGGACCGGCCGGCTCGACTACGACATATCGAATGCGCAGCGGCTTTCGTTGATCAGCTTCGTCAACAATCTGGTGCAGCCCTCGGGCGACACGCCCGGCAATGTCCTCTCGATGCTGCCTCTTGCTACCTGGCAGTACACATTCGCTGAGAAGATGCAGTACTTCAACGAGACCTTGAACCATACCTGGACGATCAGCCCGACCATGGTCAACGTAGTCTCAGTCTTTTGGACGCAGATGGCCGCGCACAACGGCTCTGCCGCGCTGACGGCCAATAATAAGCCTTTCTGCTGGTCCAGCTACATCAACGTGACGGAATTGCCGGGAAGCTGCTACCTGGAGGGTTTTGAGGTTGATACGGGCGGCTTCGAAAGCGGATGGTACGAGCCGTCGCAGGAGGAGCGCACGACCTATGGACTCTACGATAACTTCACCAAGACACTGGGAAGGCACACCATCCAGGCTGGTGTAAACCTTCAACACCAGTTTGCCGAGGAGTTCACGCAATATCCCACGGAGCCGGAACTGGACTGGAACGGAAGTTACACCGGCAATGGACTGGCCGACTATCTCGTCGGCGATCTGTATAAGTTCACGCAGGGCGCAGGCGAAGTGGCGCCGGTGTCTGGCTGGCAGCCGGGATTCTATGGACAGGATCTTTTCCGTTTGCGGCCCAACATCAGCCTCACGCTGGGTCTGCGCTGGGATCCGAACATTCCGCCGCAGATTACCGCCGGCCGTGCAGCGGCGTGGATTCCCGGTCAGCAGAGCACGGTTTATCCGAATGCTCCGAATGGGCTGGTATTTCCAGGAGACTCGGGGATTGGCAACGGCCTGATGCGGGCGACCTACGGCTACTGGGAGCCGCGCGTCGGTGTGGCCTGGCAGCCAAAGAGCCTCCCAAAGACATCGTTCCATGCCGGCTTCGGCCTCTTTACGCAGCCGATGATTTACTCGACCTATAATCACACCGTCGATAACGCGCCGTTTGCTCCCACCTATACCCCCCAAGGGACGAGCACCACTCCGCTCAGCTTTGCCAATCCGTGGGCTACATTCAGCGGTACAGGCGGAAAGAGCCCGTTCCCACCCTTTGCCTCGGCTACGTACAAGCCGTCGTCCAGCGTAACCTTCGCCTCGGGCTTGGAGGTTCCAGCAACAATCGCGCCGAATTTCAAATTGGGCGTCACGCAGGCCTGGAACGTGTCCGTGGAGCAGCAGCTGGAGTCAAGTATGGTCGTCCGCCTGGCCTATGTGGGTACTGAGACCTATCACCAGTCGACCATCATCGATGAGAATCCCGGTATCTATTACGGCGCTGGTAACGCAAACAACGGAAACCGTCAGCTGGCCCCCACGTACGGAGGTTTCATTCTCGATACGGTCAGCCCCGGAACCGCCAGCTACAACAGCCTGCAGGCGACTATCGAACGAAAGCTCTCAAAGGGGCTTCAATTTCAATCGAATCTCACCTGGTCGAAGGCCATCGACGATACTTCTTCGTCGGATATCAGCTTCGGCTATAACGCCATTGGCGATCCCTATAACCTTGCCTGGAGCCGCGGCATCTCCTCGCAGAACTTTCCCTTGGATTGGGTGAGTAATTTTGTCTATACAAGTCCCGCACTGCGCGGACGCAACCTGTTAGCGCAAGAGCTGCTCGGTAGCTGGGAGGTAAGCGGCATCTACAATTGGATTTCCGGCCCGGGCCTGACCATCGGAGGAGGAGCAAACGGCAGCAATAACTCGTTTGCCGATCAGTATGAGGACCGAGGCGACCGTGTGGCGAGCCAGCCGCTCAACGTAAAACAAGGATCGCGGTCGCAGTGGCTGAGTGAGTACTTCAATACAGCAGCGTTTACTCCGAATGCAGTGGGCACCTTCGGCGATAGCGGAAAGAACATCATGCGCGGGCTGCACACTACCTGGGGCGACGCGGGCATCGATAAGAACTGGCAGATCGCCGAGAGGTACGGCGTCCAATTCCGCTGGGAGTTCTTCAACGTCTTCAATCACCCATCGTTCGGCACTCCCGGCACGACTCTCACCTGGGGGAACTTCGGCCAGATATCAGGGACAGGCTCTGAGCCGCCGCGAGTCATGCAGGGAGCGCTGAAGTTCTCCTTCTAACTGGATTTTTCTGCCTGGGCAGTGTCGGCCTGATGGCCTACACTGCCTTTTCATTTTCCGACTGCACCGTGCCGCGGAAGACAGACTTCGATCTGAACGCCCTTGCCCAGGGTGCTGTTTAGGCGGAACTTTCCGCCCGAGCGCTCAATGCGTTCCCTCATGCCGCGCAGACCGAAGTGGTGCCCGTTTTCGGTCTCAACCTGATGTGGATTGAATCCGCATCCATCATCCGACAGAGACAAGATCAACTCGCGGCTCCTGTAAGTGAGCGTGACTTCAATCTGCGCAGGATTCCCGTGAAGCGCGGCGTTGAAGATGCCTTCCCGCGCAACCATGAGCAAATCATGTGCGACGGGGTGGCTGATGCTGAAAGGAGTGCCGCGCAGAGAGTAAGCGATGGGCAGTTGGAACTCGCCGCCGATCTGGTGTGCCATGCTTTCGAGTTTTTCGCCAAGATGATCGGCTTGGCCATCGGTCTGGTGCAGATTCCAGATTGCGTCCCGCGCCTCTTCAATGGTCGTGCGCAATTGCATACGTGCAAAGTTCATCAGGCTGGAACTGGCGTCTTCACTCTTCGCGCTATTCATTGAGAGCGCCTCAAGCAGCGCGGAGACGCCAGTGCATCCCTGGATCACCGTGTCATGCATCTCGCGAGCCAAGCGGCTGCGCTCTTCGAGGACGGCCTCGAAGCGGGCGCGCACATGGCGTAGACGATATTGATAGGCGCCGTAGATGAGCAGCGCAATCAGCAGCAGGCACAGTGCGATGAACCACCAGGTGCGATAAAAGAACGGCTCCTTCACGAGCGTGATGGAAGCCTCCGAAACCGCCTCCGGATTGTCGAGTTCAAAAGTCTGCACGCGGAAGGTGTAATGCCCCGCGGGCAGGTTGGTGTAGTCGGCCGTCCGCGCTTGCGTCGTGGCATTCCAGTCTTTTTCAAAACCGTCGAGCCGATAGCGAAAACGCAAACTCCCTTGCGATCGAAGCAGGATCGGCGCAAACGCAAACTGCATGCGGCTGATCGACGGACGCAATACGAGGGGCCCGGTTATCCGAACGGCAAATCCATCCGCGAGTACAGATTGAATGCGCAAAGGCGGCGGAGGCAAAGGCGCGTGGTGCGAAGGTGAGATATGGACAGGGCCGAGATTGGTTGGAAACCAGACATCGCCTTCGGCGGTAATGCAGCCGGACGATTGCGTGCCGCCGTAGATTTCGGTGTTAGCGGCCATGTCGCCAGTCGAATAGAAGGTGAGCGCAAGGTGGCGTGGGAAGGTTTCAGCCTGTGCATCGAGTTCGTGTCGGTTGAGCAGCGAGATGCCGCTTGGACCGCTCATCCACAAGTGTCCCAAGCGATCTTCGAGGATCTGATAGACGGCGTTGTTGGCGAGGCCGTCCTCAGCAGAGAAGTGGGCAAGCTTTCCATCGCGATAGCGATAAAGGCCATTGTTGCGAGTGCCGAACCAGATGCCGCCCTCTGCATCCTCATGCATGGCCCATATCTTCATCTGCGCAAGGGCGTTCGTGGCAGTATCGCTTAAGAATCTGCCGGCGTGCATGTGGCTAAGACCGCGATCCGTGCCGATCCACAAGTCGCCCTGGCGGTCCTCAAGCAGTGCGCGTGTGCTGAAATAAGCGAGTCCATCGCGCATCTGGTAGCTGACGATACGTGTGCGTGTGCCCTCGGTGAAAATATGGCTGATGCCTTCATCCGCGGCTACCCACATGCTTCCGTCTCGATCCTGTGTCATGGCACGAACGAAGTTATTGGAAAGACCATCGCGAGCAGTCAGGTGGGCGGTGTGCCCATCACTGATGCGATAGACACCGTCTCCGTCCGTTCCGACCCACAAGGCGCCGGACCGGCTGCGATCCACGTTGCGCACATGCGCACCTTCGATACCCGGAAGCAATCGCGGCGCCACGACACCATCTTTCATCTTAAACAAAAGCGTAGAGCCGATCCAGAAGCTGCCGTCGCGGTCCTTGTAAATGGTTCCGAAATCGGAGTCGTTGGCCTTTGGCAGAGGAACAATGCTCACCTGGGCACGTGTGAGACGAACCATTCCGGCCTGCGTACCGATCCAAAAACTTTTCTCGCTATCCTCAAAAAAATTGAGGACCGTATTGCTGGGCAATGACGCAGGCGCGGTGATCTGCGTAAGTTTTCCCGCGTTCCACGCAAACGCTCCCTGGCCGATGGTGCCAATCCATAGCGCGCTGTCGGACGCCTGAAACAACACTCGCACGGTGCCGGTAATGCCGCTCATGCGGTCGAACGTACTGTGTCTGGGCGTCATACGGTGCAATCCTGAAACTGTGCCCACCCACATCGTCCCGTCTGTGGTCTGGATGATGGACTTGACCCGATTCTGGCTGGCTTCTCCGGATAAGGCATATTCCGTGGCGTGATCACTTACGAGGCAGAGCAGCTTCGATCCGCCTGCCCAGAGCCGGCCCATGCGATCAAAGTAGAGAGCGTGCACCGCGAGTGCCGGAATACTGGGAGTTCCATCGACGCGGACGAAACGGTCACCGTTAAGGCGCAAAAGACCGTTATCAGTGCCCGCCCAGATAACGCCGCTCGCATCCTCGACAACTTTTCTCACGAAATCGTTGCTCAGGCCCTCGCGCGTCGTCCATGAGCGGAACTGGCCGTGCGCATACCGTGCAAGACCGCCGCCTTCGGTGCCGATCCACAACGAGCCATCGCGGGCTACCATGAGGCAGAAGACGCTGTTTTCGTGGAGAGCGGACGTGTTTTGGCGGTCAAAGACCGTGAACTGTGCGCCGTCAAAGCGCACGAGACCGCCCGTGGTCCCGATCCAGAGGTAACCGTCAGGAGTTTGTGCGAAGGCTTGTACGGTTTGTTCGGGCAGACCATCGGATGCTTGCCAGACGCGCCGCGTATATGCGCTCGGACCTTCAGCCGGCGCGCCTGCACAAGCTGCACCGCAGAGCAACAGCCCAAGAGCGACTGCACAGAGTCTTTGCATGGCGGCGCTCAGTATACGGCAAACCGCGCGTGCGTGCAGAAATAGAATCCCAATCCGACTTTCGGCGGATTTAAAAACGAGGTGGTGAGGATAGAGTGATCTTTTCGTGTGCGGGCACAATGATCCCACTTTTTCTGAAAAAGCCGGCCGGCACGGAGCTACCCCATATGTTTTCTTTCTTAGGATCAATTTTACGGGCCTCAGTGTCTGGATGTATCAAGCTATATATTGGATCGGGCTTGATTCTGCTTCTCTGCGCCAGCACGCCAACCGCTTCAGGCGCTCAGAGCAGCACGCCGATCCGTGTGGATGCCAGCCAGATTTTTGTTGAACCGGGTCCTGCCGCATATACGGAAGGTGCGGCAACGTCGCCCACAGCCGGCACGCTAGGCGTGAACAACCGCTATCTTGCGCGTAACGGCAAGCCGTGGCTTCCGGTGATGGGCGAGTTTCACTTCTCACGCTACCCGCACGCGCAGTGGGAAGACGAGATCCTCAAGATGAAGGCCGCGGGTGTCAACATTGTATCGACATACGTGATCTGGATTCATCACGAGGAGATCGAAGGTCAGTTCGACTGGACCGGGCAGCGCGATCTCCGCGCCTTCGTCCAGTTGTGCGCGCGGCACGGAATGTATGTGGAAGCGCGCATCGGGCCCTGGGATCACGCCGAGGTGCGCAACGGAGGTCTACCGGACTGGGTAATCAAGCAGGGACCGACGCGGGAGAATGATCCGGTCTATTTGCGATCTGTCCGCGTGTGGTATGGCCAGGTGGCCGACCAGTTGAAAGGACTGCTTTGGAAAGACGGCGGTCCGGTTCTCGCCATTCAGCTGGAAAATGAATACTCTAAACGTGGGCTTGGAGCGGGCGAAATGCACATCCTGGAGCTCAAGAAGATCGCCATCGGCTGTGGCCTGGATGTTCCGCTATATTTTGTGACCGGGTGGGACAATGCCGTCGTTCCACGAGGTGCGGTGATTCCCGTTTACGGCGGCGGTTATCCGGATGCGCCGTGGGATCGATCGATCCAAAAGTTGCCGCCTCCGGAGGTTTACGCTTTTCGTTTTCACAGCCGCGTGAAGGCAAATGCAATTGCGCTGGAAGGAGAGCACGCGAGCGAAGAGAACTTGCCGTACTTCATGGCTGAGATCGGCGGAGGGATCGAGGATACTTATCACCGCCGTCCGGTGATCCAACCCGATGACATCGCGGCAATGTTTCCCGTGATGCTCGGTTCTGGTGTGAATCTCTACGGAACCTATATGTTCCACGGCGGCGAAAATCCCGATGGCAAGCTGTCAACGCTGCAGGAGTCGCAAGCTACCGGCTACCCCAATGACCTTCCCATCAAGTCCTATGACTTTCAGGCACCGATAGGTGAGTTCGGCCAGGAGCGAGAGTCTTTCCGGAAGCTGAAAGTCTTCCAGTACTTTGTGAACGATTTCGGAGAAGAGCTGGCGCCGATGGTGGTTCACGCTCCTGAGGAGGTGCCGAAGAATTCCGATGATCTCTCGGTTCCGCGTGCTTCCGTGCGCTCGAAAGATGACGCGGGGTTCATTTTCTTCAATAACCACGTACGCAATTACGCCACGTCTCCGCGGCCCGCGGTGCAGTTCCTGGTTCGCCTTCCCGCCACAGCAGGCAAACCGTGCACTACGCTTGCCGTTCCGCAACATCCGATCGACATTCCTTCGGGCGCATACTTCATCTGGCCGTTCAATCTACGTGTGGATGGCGTGACCATCCGCTACAGCACAGCACAGCTCTTCACGCGGCTTGAGAACTCCGGTGACACGACACTCTACTTCGAAGCCATTCCCGGCATCCCCCCGGAATTCGCGTTCGATGCGGCAAGCATCCGATCCATTCATGCGTCGCACGGAGAGTCGACGGTGAGCAGCAGCGTGACATATCTTCGCGGCATCAAGCCCGGCCTCGAGTCTTCGATCGATCTGCTTTCATCAGAAGGTAAACCGATTCGCATTGTCGTGTTGACGGCGCACGATGCCGAGAATGCATGGAAAGTGCAGGTCGAGGGCCGCGAGCATCTGCTGGTGACGGACGCGGATTTCTTTGCTGACACAAGCGATGGCGCACGCATTTGGTTGCGATCAAAAGTCTCACCCCATTTTGCATTTGCGATTTCGCCGCCACTCACTCAGCCACTCGATGCGACTCTTTCGCTTACCCGTGCCGCTTCGAGTCCGCGGGTCGATCACTTTATTGCCGAGGCGCAACCGCTGAACCAGAACCTTGAGATCCGAGCAGTCCAGTCAGCGGACGATGCTCCTCCGGTGAAGATTGGGCCAGTTCCAGGTTGGCGGCCGATCGGTGTTGCGGAAGCGCCTCCTGCATCTGATTTGCCAGAAGCGGCAAAATGGTCGATCACCATCCCCCAAGGATCGATGAGCGGGCTGAGCGAGCTATTTCTTAGAATCCAATATCAGGGAGATGTGGCACGCCTGTATGCAAATCGCAGGATCCTCGACGACAATTTCTTCAATGGCCGCGCATGGTCGATCGGTCTCAGTTGTTTTCTCGGCGCGCAGGGAGGTGGCTCCTTCGAGTTGAGCGTTTTACCGCTGCGCAGTGACGCGCCGGTCTACTTCGAGTTGCCGCACACACTTGCCTTCGCGAGCAACGGACAGATCGATAAGCTGGATCATGCTACGCTCGTCCCGGAGTACCAGCTTGTGATCAGCAGTAAAAAGTGAAACGGTTGGTCGTCATTTAATGCAGAGTGAGGGTCTGGTCTTAAGGCAAAGGTTGACGATGGCTGTTCTTCACGCATTCAAGTTAGACAAATCGACCATCCTGCTCTGCATGTTATGCTTCTACGCGAGCGTTGCCCAATGCGTAGCGCAAACCTATGCGATCGGCGCAGACATCTCGTTTCTGGCCCAATGCGAGCGGGATGGAGTTGTTTTCAAAGAGAATGCCCGGCCTGTGGATGTGCTTGACCTGTTGCGCGAGCACCACTACAACTGGGTGCGGCTGCGCGTCTTTCACGATCCCGCTGCGGCGCCGGACAAGCTGCCCAACGACCTACCCTATACGCTGGCTCTGGCGCGCCGCGCCAAAAGCCTGGGCTTCCACATTCTGCTCGATCTGCACTACTCCGACAGTTGGGCCGACCCCGGCAAGCAGCCGACACCCGCGGCCTGGAGCGCGCTGCATCACAAGCAGCTCGTGCGGCAGGTTTTTCTCTATACGCGCGGTACGGTTGCCGCGTTCGTGCGTGCCGGCGTCGCTCCTGACATGGTGCAGGTGGGCAACGAAATCACCAACGGCATGTTGTGGCCCGACGGCAAGCTGCCCGGCAACTGGGACCACTTCGCCGATCTTGTCAAAGCCGGCATTCGCGGCGTGAATGCCGGCAGCAAATCCGGGCCGCGGCCGCGCATCATGATCCACATCGAGCGTAGCGGCGACTACGACGCGGCTACGGCGTTCTTCGATAATCTCCTCGCTCGCAAAGTGAAGTTTGACGTGATCGGGCTCTCCTACTACCCGTACTGGCACGGCGATTTGCCCACCATGCGGGAAAATCTGCGCAAGCTGGCCCTGCGCTACCGTCTGCCTATCATCGTGGTCGAGACTGCGTACAACTGGACGCCGGACCGCGCCGGCGGCAGGAAATTTGACTTTCCCGAAACTCCGCAAGGACAACTGGCCTTTCTCCGCGCGGTCGACGCGGCGGTGCGCGCCGTTCCCGATGGCCTGGGCGAGGGCGTTTTCTGGTGGGAACCTGCCGCTGAAGGCAGCCTGCGTGGCCGCAGCTTTTTCGACGCCGGCGGCAACGTGCTACCCGTAATCACGGCGTTCGATACGCCGGCATCGCCCTGACCGTACCTTTGCATTCACAGCGGAAATCGCACAAGATGGAGGGGAAGCAAGTGGACGAGCAGGATGGCATGAAAGAGGTTGCGAAGATCAAGGTCCTGGTTGTCGACGACCACCCCATCATGCGCGT
>JASHVE010000218.1 GCA_030039675.1 Acidobacteriaceae bacterium
TCCGCAACCACAGCGGTCGACTCCGCCATGAGCTACGTCAGCCAGCAGCAAGTGTTCTATAGCGACGCTGAAAGCCAGCTGAACTCCCAGGGAAACGTCCTTCAGCAGGACACCGTTACGCTCAGCACGCAGGCGACCAACCTGGTTGGCGTGAATGAGGCGACAGCCGCAACGGAACTGAGCCAGGCGGAAACGGATAATAGCGCGGCCCTGGCGGCGGCAGCGAAGGTTCTTCCCAATACCTTGCTCAATTATCTGTCGGTTCCGACATAATCCCCGTCTTTTCACTTGCAACTTCCATTTCCAATGTTCGAGCACGCACCGCGCTTGCTCTCTTTTCAGCAAGCCTTGGCGCCAAAAAAGAGGGCGCGTTCAACGCGCCCCAAAAATTGCCCACTCGATGAATTTTCAGGCTGTCCAGCTCAACTGCGCGTGCGCGGTCTGGTCAGGCGGAGGCGCGGGATATCTTTGCGTCTGAGCCGGCGCCAGAATCTCCGGTTCTGAGGAGAGCTCGCATTTGAATTCCTTAGCCTGCCACTGCCCGCGGATTTCCAGAACCAGGGCCATCTGCTGCTCGATGAGCTCTACTGACCTCTTCGCCTGCGCCTCAATCAGCTTGCGCCGCAGTGATCTGTAAAATGCGGTCAGTTGATCGGCCAGTGCGCCGCCGCTGCCGCGAGCGAGCCGGTCTTCGAGAAATCCAATCACCAGCAACGCGTGATTCATTTCCCGGCATCGCTTCTCGATGTTGTTGCAGCGCTGTGCTTCGGCTGCGCGCCGCAGGTCGCCGGCGAGGGTATCGTACAAGGCAATCAGCAATCCGAAGCCGCTCGTGCCCGCGGCCAACTTGCGATATGCCAGTTCCATTGGACTCATATTGATCTCCGGTTAGCCGTTCGAGGACGAGTTGTTAAGGCCCAGTTCCGCGTCTACGTCTTTGAGTTCGCCGGGCAGTTGCTGCAAAGCAATTTCTGCCTTGCTGTATTCGCTCTGCAATTGCGTCTGCAACGGGCCAATCACGTTAGTCTGGAAGTTGCTGATGTCGGTTTGGAGGTCACTCGTTTCACTGCTGATGCTCTGCAAATCGACGCTGAATGCGCCGGTTCCAGGGCTGGTGAAAGTTGTGAGTTGTTGATCGAGAGCGTTAGCAAAGCCGTTCTGCGAAGAGCCTTGGAAGAAGCTCTGCACATCGCTGAAGTTGTTCTGGAGAGCCTGTGAAAGCGTTGTGCTGTCTACGCTCAGCGTACCGTCGGAGTTGACGGTGATACCGAGCGACGAAAGATTCGGCATGGTTGTAGTTCCGGACGCCGGCGAGTACGTATAATCCACCGACTGCATCAGCGCGGTCTGAAGGGAGCTCACGGTAGGATCGCCGGCCAGAACCCCCTCACCGGAACCGGTGTCTGAGTATTGGGCGTTTACAGCCGTAATGAGCGTATTGTAGTCGGAGACGAACTGGTTGATGGCCGTCGTAATCTGCGACGTATCGGGCGACACCGAGAGAGTGACCGGAGATGAGGTCGTGCTGAGCAGATTGAGCGTAAGCCCGGGCACAACACCCGTCACGGTATTGGATGCGCTCGATATGGGGATGCCATTGATCGTAAGCGAAGCGTTGCTGCCAGGGTTCACCTCGGTAAAGCCAAAGCTCGATGGATTGGAGGAAGAGACCGTAAAGTCGGAAGCGCTGCCTGAAGTATTGCTCACAATCGACAGGCTGGAACCATTTGCATCTGTGATGACATTTGCGGTGACACCCAGGTCATCGCCATTGATCGTATTCGCCAGATCGGTGAGGGTATTCACGCCGCTGCCGAGCGTGACCGTTGTAGGAGTCCCATTGGCGCCGGTAACAGTGATGGTGCCCGAGGACAAGGCGGTGGAACTGCTGGCCAGAGCGGTCGAAGACCAGGAATCGTTGGTCGCCAGGCTGGTGACATCCACAATGTTGTTCCCGGAGATTGTCCCGGAAACTGCGGTGCCGGTGACAACGCTGGAATTCGATGAGGTCACGTTGGCGGCTGAAAACGGCCCCGTGAGGCTCTCGAGCGTTTGCATGTCGCTGTCGAGATTGGTGGCGTCTGTCTGGAGCTGTGTCAACGCGGAACTCTGGCTTTGCAGAGTTGATTCCTGGTTCTCCCAATCCGTTTCCGGCGCCTCAGCGGCCGTCACAGCCGCGCTCACGGCGCTGTTCACATCGATACCGGGCGTTGAAGCACCCATCGCCGCTTCCAGGATGGCGCTCAGATTGATCGAGGAGGAACTCGACGACAGAAGCGAACTAAGTGCGGAGGTAGAGCTCATAACCGTTTCCAGTTCCTTTAACCTGTTCGTGAGGACTGTTTGCGCCGCCGATTTTGTCCATTGGGGCGCACTATGATATCGGCATTTTGAGCTTGGGCGTTCAGTCCGTGCACAAGAGAAAAGCGGCGGTGCCCGAAAGGCGCCGCCGCTCGATTGGTGATACAGGTTAAAGGATTTACTGCAGGAGCTTCAGGACGTTCTGCTCTGCGGACTGCGCCTGAGACAGAGCATCGAATCCAGTCTGCTCAAGGATGTTGTACTGCGCCAGGTTCGAAGTGGTTGTGGCGATGTTGGCGTTCTGGATGTTGTTCTGCGCGCTGGTCAGGTTCTGCACTTCGGTCGTTTCAACATTCGAATCCGACGTGAGGGCATTGACTGAGGCACCGATATTGCCGCGGTTCTGGGAAACCGTGTTGATGGCGGCGGTAATGGCGCTCAGTGCGGTTTGTGCCGCCGAGGCCGTGTTCAGGTTCATGCTGGCCGTCAAGCCCAGCGAGCTGGCCGAAAGAGCGCCGATGGTCGCGGTCGTGGTTGAGGAGCCGGTGGCTGTACCATCGCTGGTGTAGACCGACAAGCTGCCTCCCGTCCCGCCCGAAGCAGAGAAGGGGCCAAGAACCGCATCGTTGGTGGTTACCTGAAGGGAATCACCCGCAGGACCCGCGATTTGAACCTCGCCGCTGGCATTGATTGTCAG
>JASHVE010000219.1 GCA_030039675.1 Acidobacteriaceae bacterium
CGATTATCTGGACATCGAAGTCGTCCGCTTTGGCGCGGACAAGCTGCGCGTGGAAAAGGAGATCGATCCGCGCACGCTGGAGATCCTGGTGCCCAGCATCCTGCTGCAGCCTCTGATCGAGAACAGCATCAAGCATGGTCTCGAGCCGCGAATTCATGGCGGCACGGTCACGGTGCGCAGCCGGTTGGATGGCGAACGCGTCCTGATCGAAGTGGCCGACGACGGCGTGGGCATCGGCAACCGGCCGGTGTCGGCTTTGCGCCGTACGGGTGCGGGCATCGGAATGAAGAACGTACAGGAGCGGCTGGAGGTCCTGTATGGCGACCAGGCGCACTTCAGCGTGGTGAGCAGTCCGGGACGGGGAACGCTGGTTTCCATTGAGATTCCGGCGAATCTGCCGAGTTCGATTTGAGAGACGACAACGCGTCTCCAGCGCGGACGCTTTTATTTCCGTGCTACACTGCCGCACATGCCTGCCAACTCTTCGGGATACGGCACGGTGCAGTTCGCGCTCAAGGTGCAGAACGCCAACATCGAGATGCGCGCGCAGCTCCCGCAGGGAGCGGTCAGCCCGACGGTGCTCTTGCCGATCCTGCAGAGCCTGTCGAACTCGCTGTGTGAGCTGACGGTGCAGACGGCGAGCCGGCTGGGCGAGCAGTTGAGTTGCCGCGAGGGCTGCGGCGCCTGCTGCCGGCAGGCCGTGCCCATTTCACCCGTCGAGGCGCGCGCCATTGCGGAGTGGCTCGATCAGCAACCGGAAGAGCGGCAGGCAGTGCTGCGCCGGCGCTTCCGCAGAGCGGTTGCACGGCTTGAGGAGTCGGGGATCGCGCAGGAGATTCGTGACCGGAAAGATCTCGCCGACCGCGCCGCGATGCATGAGCTGGGGCTGAGATATTTTGCGCTCGGCATCGCCTGCCCATTCCTCGAAGAGGAGCGCTGCACGATCCACGAGATGCGGCCGCTGCGCTGCCGGGAATATCTGGTGGTTTCGCCGGCGAAGCACTGCGCGCATCCGGCGACGAAGGAGATTGTCGGCATCAAGCCGCCGGTGCTGCTTTCGCAGATTCTTGCCGGATGGGACACGAATGGCGAAACACGGCCGCCTGAGCTGATTCTGCTCACCATGCTCGAAGAGTGGATCGCGAAACATCCGGCAGAACAGGACCGGCCCTGCCGCACATCGCCGGAGTTGTTGCAGGAGTTTCTTCGCGCCTTCGCCAAAGACGCAGCCGACGCGCCGAGTGATCCGCGCGGCGCGCCAAGCTGAGTCATAAGCTGCCGAGTGAGTGAAAGGAGGCATCGATGAACACCGTTGAGATTCGCGTGCACTTTGACTGCATCGGCCAGATCGCGATCACAGTATCCGATCTGGCGCGGGCCAAGAGCTTTTACCAGGATCTGCTGGGAATGAAATTTCTCTTTGAAGCCGGGAATATGGCGTTCTTCCAGTGCGGAGAAATTCGCCTGATGATTGGTGCGTCAGATAAGCCGGTGCAGCCCGGTGGAACGATCCTTTATTTCCGCGTTGCAGACATACAGCAGGCCTACGAGGCCCTCGCTGATCGCGAGGTGGCCTTTCTTCAGAAGCCGCGTCTGGTGGCCCGGATGCCCGATCACGAGCTGTGGATGGCCTTTTTGAAAGATCCGGATGGGAATGTGCTGGGGATGATGTGCGAAATAAAGAACGCCGCACGAGCCGAAGGTTCGGCATGAAAAAATGCGTGCGGCGCACTGAGATTTCTATACGGCCGGCCGGGTGCCGGAATTGATGGCGCCGTTCTTGGACCGGTACGCCAGCCAGAACTTGTACTCTTCTTTTACGCTTCGTCCGGGCTTGCTGAACGGGCGTTCGTTCTGCCGCAGGTAGAGGATGAAGTCTTCGTAGTCTTCCGCGGTTCCACCCATGGGCTCGCCGGTATCGGCAGCAACTTGCGCTTTCTTGCCTTTGCCGGTGAAGAGCCAGGCAGCTTCGAATGCAGCAATGCCGGGCGTGAAGAAGCGGATGATCGAGAAGTAGGGGATGTAGGCTCGCGCTTCCGCGAAAACAACCAGAAGGGCGAGGCAGGCAAAGTGGGTAATGACTGCGGATACAGGGGAAATAGAGATGCCTTTATCCTGCACCGTCGTTACGACGAGGAACACAAGGAACAAATGGTAAGCAATCATCATGGGCGCATACACGGCCAACGCGCCATCGGGGAGAAATTGTGCCAGAAGGTAGCCGACCAGACTGCACAGTATAGCTACGATTCCCTTCATGATTTATAGGCTCCAGTTCTATCGCGAGCAAACGGCTTTAAGTTCTTTTCTAAGCTCGCAACGGTTTTTAATTCCATCGAATCGTAGCAAGTCCATTGGGATCTGGACATTGCACAATCGAGGTAAGAGACGGAGTGCGAATTGGCGCTTAGGTAACAGTACGAGCGGTGCGGATTTTTGGGTGATTACCGGCAACGATTTCGAGGTATCCGGCGCGGCAACTTCTTTTCGGGCTCGCAGCTTCCGGATGGCTGTATCCTCAAGGAATGGTTCGCTTCACGGTGCTGGCTTCGGGTTCCAAAGGCAACAGCGCCGTTGTCTCCGGCGGGCACACGCGCATCCTCGTGGATGCCGGCCTGAGCTGCCGCGAGCTGTTCCGCCGCATGAAACTGGCCGGCGAAGACCCAGCCGCTCTCGACGCCATTGTGGTGACCCACGAGCACCAGGATCACGTGAATGGGTTGGCTGTGACAGCGCGAAAGCTGGGGATTCCGGTCTATTTTACCGAGTCCACTCACCGTGCCTGGATGCGGTGGCTCGCGCCCCGGCGACAGATGACCTATGCGCAATGGCTTGAGCAGTGTCGGCGGCAGGCAGCAGAGCGCCGCGCGGAGACCGATGCTCCGGAGGAGGACGCTGAGTGTGAGGACCCCGGCTGCGAAGTGCAAACGGTGCAGCCGGCTGAGCCTGCCCCTCCGGCGTCGCCGAAGGAAGATCCCACCTGGCTGCCCGCAGTGGAATACTTTGAGGCAGGGCGGCCGTTTGCCATTGGCGACATTGCCGTGAGCCCGTTCACCATTCCCCACGACGCGGCCGATCCGGTGGGATTTGTCTTTGCGAGCGAGGGAGTCCGAATGGCCTTTGCTACCGATCTGGGCTACATGGCGCCCAATGTCAAGGCGCAGCTGAAGGGCGTAGACCTGTTGCTGCTGGAAGCGAATCACGATCTTGAGATGCTGCGCGACGGGCCGTACCCATGGTCAGTGAAACAGCGTGTGCTTTCGCGGGTGGGGCATCTTTCGAATGACGCTGCGGCTGACTTCCTCGCCTCGGGCTACGACGGCCAGGCCGCCTACGTGATTCTGGCGCATCTATCTGAAAATAATAATCTTCCAGAGCTCGCCAGGGTTGCCGCAGAGCGCGCGCTGGCCAACCGTGCCAGCCTGCTGGCCAACCGCCTGCTGCTGGCCCGGCAGCATGAACCTCTTTCGCCAATTTCTTTTTAATGAACAGTATTACAATAGTAGAAACAGAGGATCTACTCGCGCAGGAGGATTGGCAAAGGAGAGACGCCCCGGCGAAGGCGGCGCAAATGAAAGAGACATGAATCCCTCGAGCGAATAGAGCATCCCCTAGATGAAGGGCTTTTGACTCGGATCTGGGTTTGGCCGCGGCAAGCACCGGCTGTCGAATACATCCTTTGCAAAGTGAGCGAAATTTTATGGCTGTGGCAAGAACCCGATGCAACGACCGTGTGGTCGGCGCGATTTTGAAGAGTTGGCGGTATGACATTTCCGGCATTTCTCCGGAGATGCGTCGCGACTACGAACAGCATTTTGCCGATTGCGCCTACTGCAGCGGACGGCAAAAATTTCATCGCAGCCTCGACGCAACCCTTGCCGTTCTCACGTCTCTGGCGGCTCTTTTCTTTCTCTTCGCACTCGCGGTTCTCAAACACATCAAGCCGCTGGAGCATGTGGCCTTTAATATCCTCGGCCTCGACATCTCAGATATGTATCACATGCTGCTTTCGGCAGGCGTTGCGGGGCTGTGCTTCTCGGTGATTGCATTGGCGCTGGTGTTGATGGCCACGCCGGCCCCCTCGTATCTGGGCGGCATTGCCGCAGAGCGCGCCAAGCTGATTGAAGAGCGGCTGCCGGCGGCAATCAAATCGCTGCGGCTGCGATAACCCTGAGTGCAGGCAAGAAGTTCGAAAGGCCTCCCGTGAGGGAGGCCTTTTGGTGTTTCCATCGCGACAGCGGTTTCACAGTTGCTATATCCCGAAGCCACTGCTGCAAAGTGGCATTTTCCTCAAGAAAATGCCACCTTCCGCGGCTTCGGCAAGGGCACATCAACTGTGGAACCGCTCTAACGGATCAACGCTCGAATCCGAGCTCAGTTCGCAAGAGGTAGTACTCGTTGATGGGCCGATCATCAGTCAGCGCGGGAATTCCGGGATTTTCCTGGACAAGCTTTTGCAGGGAAAGCTCTTGAGATAGCACCAAGTCAAACTGGGCTTTCGGATCGCTTACAGGACCCCATTCGACAAAGTCCGAGACGGCGCGTGGCGGCATGCGAGAGGCGAGTACCTCGCTGGAGGGCACTTCAATCGGTTCCATGCTGGCCAGAAAGTGGATTCCCGCTCGGCCGTCGAACGACCGGTACGCGCGGACATAAGGAAATGACTGCACCAGCGCCTTGACAATTGCAGAAGTAGTGCCCGCCTCACCACTGAACTCCGGATACCATATCTGGGCAATACCATTCCTTCGTAAGTGCCTCTTGATCACGTCGTAGAATTCGCGCGAGTAGAGCAAACTGGAACCTGCGGCTTGCACCGGCGGCGGTGGATCAACCACGATGACATCGTAGGTCTCGGTTGAGCCGTCCAGGAATCGCCTGCCGTCATCAGTCACAATCCGCGTATTTGGCGCATGTTCTACTTGCTCAGCATCAGAATGAAAGTAGTCGAACATTGCGGGCACGCTCGGCACCAGGTCCACTGCGGTCGTCGGGATGCCCCAGGACACCATGGAGCGGAAGGTCGTGCCCATGCCGAAGCAGATGACCAGTCCATTGCGCGGCCGAGATGACAGCAGGGACAACGGAAGATGGGCGATGTATTTCGTGACCGGCGTCAAAGCCGTCATCCCAATTCCATTTACGAGCAGCTCGCGGTCAAACCCCGTGCCGGCGGCGATGACCGTCGCCGTGTAATCCCTTCTGACCTTCCGCGTCTGGAATCGCGTCTCGAAGTCGTGGCTCCAAATGACGGTCCCGGCCGCGATGAAGACCGCAAGGGCAAATGCGATTGAAGGCCGCAGGCGAGGCTTGGTTTGTACACCGCTTACGCGCTCTTGAAACGACAGGAAGCCGGCAATGCAAAACAGGGGAATGCAGAAAGCGACAAGAGTCCAGCGCTCTCCCAGCGTCGGCAGGAGGACGAAGCTCGCAACCAGCGGGCCGAGCAGGCAGCCGACAATATTCACGGCATAGGCGGCGCCCGCGCGATCAGGATCACCGGTCGACCAGGAATCGACCAGAAGCGGCGTAAGGAATCCCGCGAGCATACAAAACAGCACGATCACTGACACGCGCAGCGGATTCAGCACAGAATTGACGAATGGCAATAAGGGGTCGGCGGCAGCAACCGGCAGAACTGCGGAGAGGGCAAGAACCGTCCATGCGTTGCGGCTTTCGCCGGGTGCATGCGAGCGCACCCACCGGCGATAGTCGTGCGATCCCACGAAGGTTCCCAGCAGATAGGCCGCCAGGATCTCAGCGAAGGTATAAACCACTGTTCCCAGATAGGGAGTGAACTGCCGTATCCAAACGACCTCCAATCCCATGCTGACCATTCCCGTAGTGAAAAGGAAAAGCAGGCTCGCCGAACGCGGAAGACCGTAGAGCCGCTGCTGCCCCGACCCGTCATTGAAGGTTGTGCCAGTCGAGCCGGTCGGCTGCAAGTCGGTGCTAAGCCTGAGTGCGAGGATAGCGATTAAGGCATTCAGACCGCCGGCGACAAAGAGTGTGCGCTGGAAGCCCAGCAGCTCAATGAGAATAAACGCGGAGATCAGCGTGCCCAGCAATGCTCCGAGAACGTTGGCGATGTACAGGTAGCTGAAAGAGAACTTCGATTCGCCAGCCGTGGTCCGTCGAATGACCTCCATCAATAGAGGAAAGGTCGAACCCATGCAGGTGCACCAGGGCAAGAGAGCGAGTGCGACCAGGCATCCGGCCACGACGAAGTACCCTGATGTCTGCCATGTACTAAACCCCTGCGAATGGAGCAGAACCTGACGGCCAAGCTTGAGCTCAAAAGGGACAGCCAACGAGGAGAGCCCAATGAGGAACTCCGTCGCCGCATAGAGCCGGAGGGCGGTCGAAGGAGATGCGAGTCTCCTTTTCTGGATGAAACGAGCGCCCCAGGAGCCAAGGCCGAGCCCGGCCATGAAGATGGAAAGGACGATGGAAACGAGAGCCGTATTGACGCCGAAGCTGGCCATCGCAAGGCGCACCCAGATCACTTCGTAGACCAGGCCGCAGAATCCGGAGATCACGAAAAATGCGAAGTACCAACGCAGTTGCATCGTTGGAACTTCAGTTCTGTGAACATCTGCAACAAGAGTTGTAGGTGACGAGACCATGGCTACCTCGGGCTTCGATCGCGTATGGATGATTACAGTCGACCGGCTTCGTTATCGCCAAGATTAGCAAGGACCGCGGACGAAGTTCCATTGCCATATCAATGCATTAAACAGTACAAAGGTGGGATTCAGGGAACCATGCGGAGGCCCGCTCCTCCTGTTGTAATTGAAAACTTTCGGCTCAGACCGGAATGTCAGCGCGGAATGGGCACGCGCAGATCGCCGCCGGTCATCTCCTTAGGAAGTCCGAGCTTCAAAAGATTCAAAAGGGTAGGAGAAATGTCGCGTAGCGAGCCGTCGTTGCGCAGACGATATTGACTGGCCTCTTCGCCTACGTAGATGAACGGCACCGGGTTGGTGGTGTGCGCAGTGTGCGGGCCGCCGGTGGCGGGATCGACCATCAGCTCGGCGTTGCCGTGGTCTGCGGTAATGAGCCAGTTGCCGTTGCGTTCCTTGATCGCCTTGTAGATGCGGCCGAGCTGCGCGTCAACCGCCTCGCAGGCCTTGATCGTCGGCTCCAGCTTGCCGGAGTGGCCCACCATGTCCGCGTTCGCAAAATTGGCCACGATCAGGTCGAAGGCCGTGTCGTTGATGGCCTTCACGATGGTGTCGCCAATGCCTTCGGCGCGCATCTCGGGCGCCAGATCGTAGGTGGCCACCTTGAGCGATGGAATCAGCGTGCGGTCTTCGCCGGGGAAGGGCTGCTCGATGCCGCCGTTAAAGAAGTAGGTGACGTGCGCGAATTTTTCCGTTTCAGCGACGCGCAGGTTGCGCAGCTGGTGAGACGAGAGAATGTTGGCGAGGATGTTGTCCATCGACTCGGGCAGGATGACCAGCGGCAGCTCGTAGAGCTTGTCGTACTGGGTCATGCACACGTAGTGCAGTTTTTTCGGGATTTCGGTCC
Source organism: Acidobacteriaceae bacterium (assembly GCA_030039675.1). Lineage (GTDB taxonomy): Bacteria > Acidobacteriota > Terriglobia > Terriglobales > Acidobacteriaceae > Telmatobacter. Next base: position 7,531 of record JASHVE010000219.1, read on the forward strand.
GAGGTATCGTCTCGTCCAGCGACTCCCACGAGTCGAGATTGCGGCCGCCCTGCGCGTTGAGGCCGCTCTCGCGGGCCAGCACGCGTGTGATCTGCCGGGCGCGGTCGGCGCGGAAGTTGAAGTTAATGCACACGTCCTCGTCGCGAATCTGGCCTGTGGCCTTGCCGGCCGCATCGGTCACCACGAAAGGAACGAGGAACTCATCGGTGGTGCCGCCGTTGTAACTCTCCTTGATGCGGGCCACAGCATTTAAGTAGGCACCGCCCTCGGCTTTGCCGTTGACCATCGCATCGAAGGCCTTGCGCTCGCGCTCCCAGCGGCGATCGCGGTCCATGGCGTAGTAGCGGCCGCTCACGCTGGCCAGCTTGCCTGTGCCGTACTCGCGCATCTTCTGCTCGAGCTGCGCAATGTAGCCCGCGCCGGAGGTGGGCAGCGTGTCGCGGCCGTCCATGAAGGCGTGAACAAAGACGCGCTCCACGCCGTACTCGCGCGCCGTGCGCAGCAGCGCGTAGAGGTGCTCCTGGTGCGAGTGCACGCCGCCGTCGGAGACCAGGCCGAAGAGGTGCAATTGGCGTCCGCCTTCGCGCGCGCGCTGCATGGCCTTCACGATCGCCGGGTTCTTGCCGAACTCGCCGGAGGCGATCAGCGCGTCGATGCGCGTGATGTCCATCTGCACGATGCGGCCCGCGCCGATGTTTAGGTGGCCGACTTCGCTATTGCCCATCTGCCCGTCGGGCAGGCCGACGAAGTGTTCTGAGGCGCGGATGAGCGTGTTGGGAAACTCGCGCAGCAGCTTGTCGTATGCGGGCTTGCGGGCCAGGGCGATGGCGTTGTTGGCGGTCTCGGCGCGGTATCCCCATCCATCGAGGATGGTCAGAACAAGAGGACGCTTGGAACTGGGCACGAAGAAAATACCTCAGGATGATGGAAGTTCCTCTTCAGGATAAACTGCCGGGCGCGGGCGGCGCGTGATGCAGAGCACCGCCGCGGGCAGTGTCCTGATTTGTTCTCGATTTTGCCCAGCCAGGGACTTGCTTCGGGTAGGGCATGGCTTTAGCCATGCCGAAAGACGTGCATAAAATCTGAGGCTTCAGCCCCTGAGGGCACACTTGATGAATTTAGGGCACCGGCGCGAAAACAGTTGCTTCCCAGCGCCGGAATCTGCGATAAGCGAAGTCATGGATGACGCGGTTACCGTCTTCGTCTACGGCACGTTGAAGCGCGGGTGCCGCAATCACAGTGTTCTGAAGATGGCGGCTTTTCTAGGAGAGGCGTGGACGCAGCCCATCTATCGGATGTACAACTGCGGCTCGTATCCCGGGCTGGTGCACTCCGGACCTGCGCAGGGCCGCGCGATTCAGGGCGAGCTTTACCGAGTAGGCGCACAGCTTCTGGTGGCACTCGATGTGTTTGAGGATGCACCCCGTGAGTATATTCGCGCGCCAGTCTACTTGCTGGATCGCGCCAT
>JASHVE010000220.1 GCA_030039675.1 Acidobacteriaceae bacterium
ATCGGGCTGGAATCGGGGGCGAGCTGAAACTACAGCACGGCTCGCCAAACCGCTCCCGGGACGGCCATACACAGATCCGGATGCTGCGGGAGCCGGCGCGGCGTGAACGAGTCGCCAGGCCGGCCCTCAGAGACGGCAGATGAGAAGTTCCCGCTCGTAGACCATCTCGGGCGGCAGGTGATCGTGCAGATCGAGGAACAGCTCTTCGTGGCCGATTACCTCGGCGCGCCATTGGGCGCGGTCAACGGCCTGCAGACGGTCGAACTTCTCCTCGGAGAAGTCGAGCCCGGTCCAGTCGATGTCTTTGTAATACGGCGTCCAGCCGATGGGCGTCTCTTTGCCCTGCGCCCGCCCGCGCACGCGATCTACGACCCATTTGAGAATGCGAATATTTTCACCGAAACCCGGCCAGAGGAATCTCCCGTCCTCGTCCTTGCGGAACCAGTTGACGTGGAAGATGCGCGGGGTGGAGCTGAGCCTGCGCTGCATCTTGATCCAGTGACGGAAGTAGTCGCCCATGTGGTAGCCGCAGAAGGGCCGCATGGCCATGGGGTCGCGGCGCAGTGTCCCTACCGCTCCCGCTGCGGCGGCCGTCATTTCAGAAGCCATGGTAGCGCCGATGTAGACGCCGGAGCTCCAGTTGAAGGCCTGATAGACGAGGGGCATGATTGTGGAGCGGCGGCCGCCGAAGATGATCGCGCTCAATGGGACTCCCTCGGGGTCCTGCCAGGCTGGGTCGATGCTCGGACACTGTGCGGCGGGGGCCGTAAAGCGGCCGTTGGGATGCGCCGCCTTGGCGCCCGTGCGCCGGCCGATCTCCGGCGTCCACACATTGCCCTGCCAGTCGAGGCACTCGCGGGGAGGGGTATCGGTCATGCCTTCCCACCACACACCGCCTTCCGGCGTTAGCGCAACATTGGTGAAGATAGTGTTGCGGGCGAGCGTGGCCATCGCGTTGGGATTGGTCTTGGCACTCGTGCCCGGAGCGACACCGAAGAAGCCCGTCTCGGGATTGATGGCGCGAAGCTGGCCCTTTTCGTCGGGGCGGATCCAGGCGATGTCGTCACCGACGGTCCACACCTTCCATCCTTTGAGAGCCTTGGGTGGAACCATCATGGCGAAATTGGTTTTGCCGCACGCCGAGGGAAATGCGGCGGCCACGTAGGTCTTTTCGCCCGAAGGGCTTTCGAGGCCGACGATCAGCATGTGCTCGGCCATCCAGCCCTCGTCGCGCGCCATGTTTGAGGCGATGCGGAGGGCGAAGCATTTCTTGCCCAGCAGTGCGTTGCCGCCGTAGCCTGAGCCATAGGACCAGATCTCGCGGGTCTCTGGGAAGTGCACGATGTATTTCGTGTCGTTGCAGGGCCACGGCACGTCTGTCTGGCCGCGCTCGAGCGGCATGCCCACCGAATGCATGCAAGGAACTACGCGCTTGATGTCCTTGTCAATCTGCGCGAAGACCGGGCGACCAATGCGGGCCATGGTGCGCATGCTCACGACGACATAAGGCGAGTCGGTGAGCTGGACCCCGATTTGTGCGGCCGCCGAGTCGAGCGGGCCCATGCAAAAGGGAAGCACGTACATGGTTCGCCCGCGCATGCAGCCACGGAAGAGGTCCTTGAGCCTGCGGCGCATCTGGAACGGATCTTCCCAGTTGTTGGTGGGACCGGCGCTGTCGCGCGACAGCGAGCAGATAAAAGTGCGTTCTTCCACGCGGGCAACGTCGCGCGCGTCGGACCGTGCGTAGAAGCAGCCGGGCCACAAATCCTGGTTCAAGCGAACAAAGGTGCCGCGTTCTTCGAGCAGCGCACACAAGCGGTCATACTCGCGCTGCGAGCCGTCAACCCAGTGGATCGATTCGGGCCGCGTGAGTTCGGCCATCTTTTCCACCCAGCGAAGCAGGTGCTTGTTGGTGCTAAGAACAGAACTGGTGTGAGCCTTGGTTGCCATCGCGTCTCCTGCGTTGTCGAGCCAAATTGAGAGTTCGTGTGTTCCGGAGTACGAAAGAGCCCGCAATCCTTCCTGTATACATCATGCACAACTCTTTGAGGGGTGGATGGTGGGACGAGAATTCCGTGACCGCTATGAACCGAAAGCCTGGCCGTGGCGCTCGCGGCCGAGCGAGGCCATGATGGACGCAAGCAGAAACACGCTGACCGCCGTCAGAGCCATAGCCGTTGCGTAACTTGTGCGCTGGGCGTAGACGGCTTCGATAAAGACCACTGAGCTTGCAATCACGCCAGCGCTCTGGTAGGCGAAGCCGGGCAGCAGCGCGCGGACGCTGTCAGGAGAGAGCTCGGCCAGGTGCGCGGGAATCACCCCCCACGCGCCCTGCACCATAAATTGCATCAGAAAAGCGCCGGCAATGAGAAGGATCTGACTGGGCGCATAGGCCCACATGGGGATCATCACAATGCCCAGGACCAGGGCCACGATGATGGCCCGCCGGCGGCCCCACAGATCGGAGAAATGCCCGAAGACGATGCCGCCCAGGATGGCTCCGAATGCGGAGAATGCGGTAATCGCCGACCGGCGCGCCGGCGAGAAGTGCCACTGGCGTTGCAGGAAGGTGGGATACATATCCTGCGTGCCGTGTGAGGCGAAAAGCATCATAGACATGAAGAGCAGCAGGTAGAGAAAGAGTTTCCAGTGGGAGAAAATCTCACGGTATTGCTCGCTCCAGCCCAGCTTTACTGCGGCCCTTTTCTGCCAGACCGCCGATTCCCTTACACGGAAACGAATGAAGAGGACCAGGGCGATGGCGGGAAGGCTGCCGACAAAGAATAAGGGGCGCCAGCCCAAGCGGCCAAAAAGGAAGAAGTAGCAAAGCCCGGCGAGGAGGTTTCCCGCCGCATAGCCCTCCTGCAGCAACCCTGACAAAATACCGCGTCGGCCTACAGGCGCGCCTTCCATGGCCAGGGAGGCACCTACACCCCAGTTGCCGCCCATCACGACGCCAAACAGCGCCCGGACCACCAGCAGCGTGGTGTAGTTGGGAGCCAGTGCGGTGAGTATCTCTGCGACTGCAAAGGTGCCGACGTTGATCATCAGGGGCAGGCGGCGGCCGTAGCGATCGGCAATCAGGCCGAAAACGAATCCGCCAACGGGCCGAAACAGCAGCGTCATGGTGATGACAAGCGCGATCTGAGCGTCCGACTTATGAAAATCGTGCGCAATCGCCGTCAGACAGAAGGTAACCAGAAAAAAATCGAAGGCATCCAGGAGCCAGCCGCAGAATCCCGCAATGACCGCCGGTGGGTGACTGGCTGTCACGCCGCGCTGCCGAGTAGCCGGAGGATTGAACTCCTCAACAGACATCGATTTCCTGTCGAACATGGATACTCCTGGGAATTGCTGTACCAGTGCCTGCAGCCCGCGAAAACAGCGGCCACGTTTCCTGATGCACCGACACTTGATTCGGCGCCACACGGGGGAGCGGCGACCTTGTGCGGCGCCAATCAGGACGCGGTATTCCGACCTTGCTTTTGACACCGGCCGCAATCTGCAAACCGTCCGGTGCTTCTCGCTTCCCCAAAACTCGAGTTAGCGGAGCGAGCAACAGACTCGCATTAACATATCTGAAGACGACTATATCAATCGTGATTGGGACGTGGAGGAGACTCACCAGTGGGCCGAGGTCTTTTTGCTTTGCTGTTGAGCGCGCTGCTGGCGGCGCAGGCGCCGGACGCGAGCCAGAGGATCGCGCGCCAGGATCCGGCCGATCCCGCGCACCCATTCAATACGCCTGCAGCGGTGACAAGTCCGGCTTCCGACAAGCAGTTTGCCGCGTGGCGCGCACAGGCAAAGACTGCGCTCTTTATTCCAGACCACATGCCCACTCCGGCAGCGCACGACTACGGCAGCTTTTCTCCCATGTCCGGCGTGGTGGCGCATCGCGTTACCTATGCAAGCTTGTATGGCATGCGTGTGCCGGCGATTGTCTATCGGCCCGATCGCGCCGAAGGCAAGCTGCCCGCAGTGATCGTCGTTGCCGGGCATGGCGGCAGCAAGAGCACCTGGTACGAAGTCTACGCGGGGCTGCTCTATGCGAGCGCAGGCGCCGTCGTGGTGACTTATGACACGGTAGGTGAAGGCGAACGGAATGCATTGCGGCTCACCAATGCAGCCGCGCACGATACCGTGCTCCCCGGCAAAGAGTCTCCGGCGCGGCTGGGTGGGACGATGATCTCTGACGTGATGGGCGCAGTGAGTTATGCGTTGAGCCTGCCGGATATCGATCCGCAGCGTGTTGCCGTACTTGGTTACTCGATGGGAAGTTTTCACTCTGCGCTTGCTGCTGGATTGGATCCGCGCATTCACGAGCTGGTTGTCTCCGGCGGCGGCGACCTGGATGGCAACGGCGGCGCGTGGGACTCGAGCAGCAAGACGATGTGCCAGGGAGGTCCTTATCAAGCGCTCAGCTTTCTGCCCGATAAGGCCGCAATTTTATACGCGCTGCATCAGCGCGCGGGAAGCACGCTCGTGATGAATGGCATGGCGGACAACCTGGTTGCCGTGCCCCACCATTTTCAAAGCTTTTTCGCAGACCTGAACGCGCGTGTGGAGGCGCTTGCTGGACCGAGTATCTCTCCAATCGACATGGTCTTTTATCCCGGCGTTGGCCACCGGCCAAGCTGGGTCAATCGCGATGCAGCGGAGTGGCTCAATGCGAGACTCCACTTTCCGCGCTGGCAAGGTGTTTCGATCGACTCACTGGGTGAGACGCATATCGCGGCGTGGGCGACTGCGGCCGGCGCGATCATCAACAAAGGCTACGAAGTGGAGACCAAAGAAGGTGGGATTGAGGCTGTTGGCCGCGATTTTCCTGCGCCTGGTATCGATCAATTGCAGGTTGTGCCTTTTGCGGAATGGCAGGCCCACAAAGACGAATACATCTGGCAGGCGCTGGCCAAAAAGATTCTGCAGGCACAGGGCCTGCCGCCGGATGTGCCGGTGCCGGCCGCTGAAGATGGCGGACGGCATGGAGCTGCGTATCCAGCTACTTCGGATTCGTCGCACTGAGATTCAGAGTGACGGAAACCCTTCTTTCAGTGTTGAACGGCCTTCAGCACCAGGTCGGTTAACCTCGTCCGCAGGCGTGGATCTTTCCAGGACGTGCGAGGCCGCACAGAGATGGTCGAGCGCATCTGCCTGGGGCAGGATACGAAAATCTACTCGTCTTTCGCGCGCAGACTGTGCAGGTCGATGCCAAGCTGCTGGCACTTCTTGTAGAGATGGCTTCGCTCCAGCCCAAGCGTTCGCGCAGTCTGCGTGATCTGACGTCCGTGCCGATCCAGTTCAGATAGCACCGTGGCGCGTTCGAAGGCCAGCACGCGCTGTGCGAGCGGCCCGGACCTTTCCTGCGCAACCGGATCATCGTGCTCGCTCTTTGCCGGCGTACCCGAAGCGGGCAGCGCCAACCGAACATCTTCCGCGTTCACTTCGCTGCCGGCCAGGAGCAACAGCCGCTCCACTATGTTGCGCAGCTCGCGAATGTTTCCCGGCCACGCGTATTGCTTCAACGCCTCGATCGCAGCAGAAGAAAACCCCGTGGGCTTCCATCCGTTTTGCGCGCACACCTGGTGCGCGAAGTGTTCCACCAGCAACGGCAGGTCCTCGCCGCGCTTGCGTAGAGGCGGCAACTCAAGAGGAAAGACAACAACGCGATGATAAAGATCGCGGCGAAAACCGCCGGACTCAACCAATTGCTCAAGATTGCGATGCGTCGCGACGATGACGCGCACATCGACGGAAGTGGGCTTATCGGCGCCGATACGCTCGACTTCCCCTTCTTCCAGCACGCGCAGCAGCTTGGCCTGCATCGCCGTGGGCATAT
>JASHVE010000221.1 GCA_030039675.1 Acidobacteriaceae bacterium
CCGCAGGCGCGCACCAGCTTGCCATCCACCTCAACCATGCAGGTGTCGCAGCTCTGGATGGAGCCAAGCTGGGGATGGTAGCAGACCTGCGGAATCTTGATGCCGCTGCGATTGATGACGTCAATCAGGTGCTCGCCCGGCTTCACGGCCTGGGCCTGGTCATTCACTGTGATGGACATAAGAAAGACTCCTATGATGGCTCGGCTCTTGCATACTGGTACGCGCGGCGTACAAAAGTAAAGCTATTTTTTTGCGGGTTCTACGGCCACTTCTTCGATGCTCCAGAAACGAGCGTGGAGTTGCGCGGAAGCGGAAATTTGCGGTGGCTTTGCAGGCTCGCATTTCCCACAATATGGACGGTCGGTGCTGGCTGGCGATTCGGGTTGGCGCGGCTTGCCAACGAAATTGGCCGGCGAAGTACAATGACAGACATTGCGAATGTTTGCATTTGTGTTAATACGAGAGACCGGTCCCTCGATTTCGTGACCGGCCGCAGCTGGCCGGACTTTCTGAAAGAAGATGGATGCGGCTCTCGGGTCACAGCGCTTGCCGCGCGATAGCAGTGCAGAAGAACGGATCTTTGGGGGAGTAGTGAAGAACAAATCGCCGCGGAATGGAATCGGCTTGGATAGAAGGATGTTTCTGAAGGCGTCGGGCCTCGCGGCAGTGGGCGCCGCGCTCGACCCGAAAGCGGAGTCGAAGACCGCAATTGCCGGTTCCCTCCCTGCTGTGCAAAAGTCCAGCGAGGCTCCCGCGGCGAAAGACCGCGTCGACCTGGTGAATGTGCTGCAGGGTACTGACTCCACCCGCGTCTTTTCCCGCGGCAATACGCTGCCGATCGCGGCTTTGCCCTTCGGCATGGCGCACTGGACGATTCAATCGCGCAGCAACACTCCGTGGATGTTTCAGCCCGGCGACCGGAGGATTGAGGGCTTCCGCTGCACGCACCAGTTGAGCCCCTGGCTCTCTGACTACGGTCAGGCAATCTTTCTACCATTTTGCGGAGACCCGAACCCGGAGCCGGAGATGCGATCGTCCTCGTGGCGGCCTGAGAAAGCGGAGCTTCGTCCGCACTCGTTCCGGCTCGCGCTTGCGCGCTATCAGGCCGACGTTGAGCTGGTTCCGACGGAGCGCTGCGCACTGCTGGCCGCGAATTTTAACGGCGATCAACCGCCGGGATTTCTTATCGACGTTCCCGGCGCAACAGACGCCATCGAGCCCGACGAAGCGGCGCGCACCATCCGCTTCAAATCCACCATCAACGAAGGCGGCGTGCCGGAAAACTTCGCGACTTATTATGTCGTGCGTTTTGCCTCTGCATGGGATCGCGTGGAGATGTCACAGACGCCCACCAGCCGGTTTGCCAAGGTGCGGTTCGCTCGGGGCGCTTCCGTCGAGGCCAGGATTTCCACATCGTTCATCTCCTTCGAGCAGGCCCAGAGCAACCTCGATCGCGAGCTCGGATCGAAGTCTGTGGATGCGCTGCGTGAAGCGGCCCATGCACGTTGGCGCGAGCACTTCGACCGCATCGAGGTAGAGGGCGGCAGCGAGCGGCAGCAGCAGATCTTTTACTCCTGCCTCTATCGCGCGCTGCTTTTTCCGCGCATCTGGCACGAGATGGATGCGAACGCGAAGCCGCATCACTTCAGCCCCTACACCAGCAAGGTTGTGCCTGGCGTAATGTATGCGGACCACGGCTATTGGGATGTGTATCGTGCCTGGTACCCGCTGATGTCGATTGTCTATCCCGAGCGGCTGGCCGAGATTCTGCAGGCATGGGTGAACGCGTACACTGAGGGCGGCTGGCTGCCCCAGTTTCCTGCGCCCGGCTACCGGGCCTGCATGACGGGAAGCCTCATCGATGCGGTCTTCGGCGATGCGGCGGCCAAAGGCATCCGCGGCTTCGATCTGTCAGCCGCCTATGAGGGATTGAAGAAGCACGCGACGCAGCCGGGCGATCCGGACAAAGGCTACGGCCGCCGCGGCATCGAAGACTATCTGCGCCTCGGTTATGTCGCTGACGATCACATCAAGCAGTCGGTCGCCGAAACCGTAGACGCAGCCTACGGCGACTTCTGCATCGCGCAGGTGGCCAGGGCTCTGGGCCGGCAGCAGGACGCGGAGAAGTTTCTCGCCCGCTCGCGCAACTGGCGCAATCTCTTCGACTCGCAAACCGGCTTTCTGCGCGGCAAGCTCGCAAATGGCGCGTGGCTGGAGCCATTCGATGAGTTCGCGTGGGGCAGCCCGTACGTCGAAGGTTCGGCGTGGCAGCATCGCTGGGATGTGCCGCACGATATTCCCGGCCTGATTGCGGCGATGGGCGGCAACGAAAAGGCTGTGGCGGCTCTGGATAAGATGCTGGCCTTGCCTCCGGTCTTTCATGTGGGTGTGTACGGGCAGGAGATCCACGAGATGTCCGAGATGGCGGCGGTGGATTTCGGGCAATATGCGCAGAGCAATCAGCCGGTGCATCATCTGCTCTACATCTTTGCGCTCGCCGGGCGGCCGGATCGGACGCAATACTGGGCGCGGCGCGTGATGGCCGAGCTCTACTCGCCGGAGACCTTTCCCGGCGACGAAGATACCGGTTCCATGGCGGCCTGGTTTCTGCTCGGCGCGATGGGGTTCTACTCGCTCTGCCCCGGAAAGGCCGAGTACGTTGCCGGCAGTCCGCTCTTCGACCGCGTGACGTTGCATCTGCCCGAAGGCAAGACGACAGTCATCGAGGCCCGCGGCCAGAGCGCATCCGCTGTGTACGTCGCGAAGCTTCTCGTCGACGGATCGCCCCATCCATCCCCGGTCATCGCGCATGACACGGTCGCGCGAGGCGCACGGCTCACCTTCGAGATGCAGAACACGCCATCCCTCTGAAGGACGGACCTGCGCCGCCTTCCCATTTGGTCGCCCGCCGCGGGAGCCAGTACACTTTGAGCGGATCGCTCTCGGGGCAGGAGATTCTGAATGAAGGCGTTGGTCAAGGCGCGGGCGGAACGCGGGCTCTGGCTGCAAGAGATCCCCGAACCGGCGATGGGAATTAACGACGTGCTCATCCGCGTGCGCTGTGCCGGAATCTGCGGGACGGACGTTCACATCTACGAGTGGGACGACTGGGCGCGGAAGACCATTCCGGTGCCCATGGCCATCGGCCACGAGTTTGTAGGCGAAATCGTCGCCGTCGGCTCCAACGTCAACGACTTTTTCCCCGGCGACATTGTGAGCGGCGAAGGCCATGTGGTCTGCGGCCGGTGCCGCAACTGTCTTGCCGGCCGGCGGCATCTCTGCGTCTCAACGCGGGGGGTGGGCGTTAACCGCCCCGGCGCCTTTGCCGAGCTCATCTCGCTGCCGATGACGAATATCTGGCGTCATCATCTCGGCATCAACCTTGAAGTCGCGGCCATCTTCGATCCCTTTGGGAACGCCGTGCACACCGCGCTCTCATTCCCGGTGCTGGGCGAGGACGTGCTCATCACCGGCGCCGGTCCTATCGGCATCATGGCCATCCCGGTGGTGCAGCACGCCGGCGCGCGCCACATCGTCGTCACCGACCTGAACCCGTTCCGGCTCGACCTGGCGCGCAAGATGGGCGCCACGCTCGCAGTGAACCCCACGGAGATGCCGCTCAGCGAGGTACAGAAGCAGCTCCACATGACCGAGGGGTTCGACGTCGGACTGGAGATGTCCGGCAGCCCGCAGGCTCTGCGGGAGATGATCGCGAACATGAGCCACGGCGGCAAGATCGCTGCCCTCGGCATTCCCGCCAAAGAGTCGCCGATGGACTGGCGGCCCGTGATCTTCAACATGCTCACCATTAAAGGGATTTACGGCCGGGAAATGTACGAGACCTGGTACAAGATGTCGGTCATGCTCGAGTCCGGCCTGGACATCTCTCCGGTCATCACCCACCGCTTCGCCTACGACGAATTCCAGCAGGGTTTTGACGCGATGATCTCGGGCCAGACGGGCAAAGTGATCCTCGACTGGACCCATGTGAAGTGAACTGCGCCCGCCGACCGCAACGATCGAAATAACCCATTCGGGACATTCCTTTTTTTCAGGATTGCGGTAGCATGGCCGTATTCCCCGCGCCATTGCGCCGGCTTCAGAGGAAAGAATGCCGTGATCCCAGCTCATAGAGAACCTTTGCGAGTACTGATCGCGGACGACGAAAGGGTCGTCGCCGACACTCTCGTGATGATTTTGAAGGCCCGAGGCTACGAGGCGACGGCGGCTTACAGCGGTGAGGGCGCGCTCGATCTGGCCACCAGCCAGGTGCCGGACGTGCTGATCAGTGACGTTGTCATGGGAGGCATGACGGGCATCGAAACAGCCAATGAGATCTTGAAGATCGTGCCCGGCTGCCGCGTGCTTCTGCTCTCCGGGCATATGAGGACGGCGGATCTTCTGAAAGACGCCGAGATGCAAGGCTACCGGTTCGAAATTCTACCCAAGCCGATTCATCCCTCGGTGCTGCTGGAATATCTGGAAAAATACGCGTGAACCGGGGAGGCTACTTTTTCGCGTGAAGCAGCGCGTCGCGGTCGAGGATGTTGCCGTCGAGAATCAGCGTCGAGATGCGGCGGGCATTCCAGATGTTGGCTGTGGGGTCGGCATCGAGAACGAGGATATCGGCGCGCCGGCCGGGGGCGATCTGGCCAATCTCGCTCCAGCCCAGTTGCAGCTCGTAGTTGTTGGTTGCGGCCGCCAGCGCCTCGCGCGGCGAAAGGCCCAGGCGGACCAGCAGTTCCAGCTCCGTATGCAACGAGATGCCCGGCATCGTGCCGAGAGTATCTGCGCCCGAGGCCGCCAGGTAATGCGGGAAGGCCGAGAAGATAGTTTCGTTGATGTGCCAAAGTCGCAGGGCCGCCTGGTCGGCCTTCTTCTGCTGATCGGCTTCCATCCAGCGCTGGCCGGCGGCGGGCAGATGATGGGTCCACGCTGGCAGCGGGTAGAGCATTTCGCCGGTTGCGGGATCGGTAGGGTGATACATGCGGCTGGGGCTGAGCAGCGCCGCTGCCGGCTCGTTCCACAGATTGCGATGGCCCGGCAGCTCCACGTAGAAAAGGCTGAAGGTGGGCATCAGCGCGGCGTGGTGCGCGGCCAGAAACGTGGCGTAATCACGCAGGCGCGCGTCGGTGGGTGGAATGCGCTCCGAGTAGCCGAAGGCGGTTGCGGCCGAGGGGCCTTCAGGGTCTTCGACGAGCGGGCTCTGCAGCTCGTCGGGAATGACGCCTAGATCGTAGTCATTGGCGTGGAGCAGCACGTCAATGCCCGCCTCGATCGCCACGCGGTACGGCGTGGAGACAAACTCCCCGTAGGTGACCAGGTGCTGGTCGTGGGCGCGGGCGATGATCCATTGCGCATTGGCCGCGGTGACATGCGGGCCCAGCAGCAGAACGCGTGTGCCGAGGCGCACGGTGTCGGCGATCTGGCGGGCTGTATCGTCGGGGCTCAGCTCGACGGGGCGCGTGCCTTCGCGCAGCTTGGCGGTCCAGTCGGATTGATGCGCAAGCAGGCTCCAATCGTCGGTCACGCCGACTGAGTCGATGGGGTAAAGATGCGGGCTGGGGTTGGCCCCGAAGTCGATGAAGCCGCGCTCCTTGTCGGCGCGGGCCACCACGGTGGTAATGCCCATGTAGAGATTGGCATCCGCCGCGGCCTGGGAGTTCAAACCGGCAAAGCCGTCGATCAGCCCGGGAATAAGGAATTTTCCGGTGCAGTCGAGAATGCGGGAGCCCTTGGGAACCGTAACATCTGTGGGCGAGCCGACCTCGGCAACGTGGCCGTCCCGGATGATGACCACCGCGTTGGGAAGATCGTGGGCCGAGTTGCCCCAGTTTGTTACGTCGATGAGCGTGCCGCCGGTAAGAACGAGCTGCGGAAGCGCCTGAGCGGGCGCCGGCTCTGGAACTGCCTGGGACCGGGGCAGAACGGCAGAGAAAGCCGGGGGAGCCAGAAGTAAGAAAAGGAAAAAATGCCAAAGCTTCATAGATGCATCCGGCCTGTTGTGGATTGTCGCACACGGAGGCCGGGAAACAGGGAAAAGGGACGAAGGAACAAGGAATCTGGCCGCTGTTCCCCTTCGCTTAACTGGCAACCAGAGTCGGACGGCGCCGCCGGCTAAGCAGCGGCAGAACCTGCGTGAATGCGGCTTCTGCGGTGAGCCCGTAGCGAGCGCGCAGCTGATCGACTTTGCCGTGCTCGATGAACTGGTCCGGCCAGCCGATGCGGACCACCGGCACTAGAGAGCCCATCTCTTCAAGCGCTTCGGCGACGGCCGAGCCGAAACCACCCATCTTGGCGTGATCTTCAAAAGTCACGAAGGCCGCGACACGGGCGGCGTAGAGCTCCAGTGTCTCTTTGTCGATCGGCTTGATGAAGCGCGGGTTGATCACCGCGGCCGAGTAAGCATCGCGCTCGAGCAGTGCCGCCAGCTCCTGCGCCATCGGGAGCATGTTGCCCAGGCCGAGGATAGCCACGTCGGTGCCGTCCTGGATCACTTCCGCCTTCCCGATCGGCAGGGTTTGCGGTTCCGGTTTGCGCGTCACGCCCGCGACCGCGCCACGCGGATAGCGAACAGCGCTGGGGCCCGGCAGCTCCAGGCCGGTCTTCATCATGTCGGCCAGCTCGTCTTCGTCTTTGGGCGCCATCAGGACGATCTCGGGAATCGAGCGGAGATAGCCGATGTCAAAAAGGCCGTGATGCGTGGGGCCGTCGTCGCCGGAGAGGCCGGCGCGATCCATGCAGAAGAGGACCGGCAACTTCTGCAGGCAGACATCATGGACGATAGGGTCAAAGGCGCGCTGCAGAAACGTGGAGTAGATGGCGCAAACCGGCCGGTAGCCGCGCGTCGCCATCCCCGCCGCGAAGATGACCGCGTGCTCCTCCGCGATTCCCACGTCGAAATAGCGCTTGGGGTGGTGCGGCCGGAAGAGATCGAGGCCGGTTCCATTGGGCATGGCTGCCGTAATGGCCACAATGCGTTCGTTCCTGTTCGCCAGCTCGGCAAGGGTCTTGGCGAACACCTCGGAATAAGTGGGCACGCCGGCCGGGACAGTTACGCCGGTTTCTGGATCGTAGGGGCCCAGGCCGTGGAACTTTTTCTGTCCGTCGAGCGCCGGCTGAAAGCCGCGACCCTTCTGCGTCAACACGTGGAGCAGGACCGGGTGGTCGGCAGACTTGAGGAACTTGAAAGTCTCCACCAGCAGCGGCAGGTTGTGGCCGTCGATCGGCCCGAAGTACTCGAGGCCGAACTCCTCGAAGAGGATGGAGGGCCACAGCATGCTCTTGGCTGCCTCTTCGGCGCGGCGAACGACTTTAATCGCCGTCTTGCCGCCGAAGCGCTCGATGAGCCGTGCCGCCGAGGCGTGCAGGTGCTGGTAGTGTTCGTTGGTGACGATGCGGTGGAAGTAGCGGGCGACCGCGCCGACGTTACGGTCGATGGACCACTCGTTGTCATTGAGCACAACGATCATGCGCTTGGTCTGCTCGGCGATGTTATTCAGTGCCTCGAAGGAGATGCCGTTCGTAAAGGCGGCGTCTCCGGC
>JASHVE010000222.1 GCA_030039675.1 Acidobacteriaceae bacterium
CAGGAGGCGGAGAGTCTGGAGCAATCTTTGCGCGAGCGAGGCGGGTGGCAGGGGCCGATCTGGCGGCTGCAGCGGACGATGGATGTGCCCGCGATGGAAGGACCAGTGGTTGCCTTCTGTGGCATCGCGCGGCCGGAGCAGTTTTTTGCGGGGCTGCGCAGTGCGGGGCTGCAGATTGCGGATTGCATCGCGTTTCCGGATCATCATCGCTACACGCGGCACGATATCGACCGGCTGCGCGAAGCGGCGTGCAATGCGCGTGCGGCCGCATTTGTGACAACAGAGAAAGATTGCGTGCGGCTGGGAGAGTTTGGCGCTGCGCTGAGCGAATGCTGCACGTTGAAAATAGCGGGGCTGCAGATAAAGATCGGAGAGGAAGACGCGGCGCTGGCTTGGCTGCTGGGCAGGCTTTCTTCGCGCCTGCCCGAGCAGCGTTGAGTCGCACGTCTATTGTTTCGGTTGAACCGGCTGCAGCCATGCGCCGTCGCCGGCTGAATCCCACACGTCGAAGCGGACCCACTTTTTGCCCGTGGCGTCGAAGGGGATGCGGAAGGTCTTGGTGCCGAACTGCTCGGTGTCAGTGAGGTCGATGATCTTGCGGTCGACCTTGGCGCCGTCGCTCCAGACCAGCTCGGCGAATTCGAGCGGGAAGGTGTATTCGATGGTCGCGGTGTAGACGCTCTTGGCGCCCTCGCCTTCGATGCCCCAGTTGTGAAAGAGGATTTCGCCCGTGGTGCCGAAGAAGTTGCCGGCGCGGATGCCTTCGACGATGGGCGCCCAACTCTCGTTGTATGCGGGCACCTTGTCGAGCTTGAGGTAGTTTATGGCGAGCAATGGATAGGTGTCGTCGCTGGGGACCTTCATGTAGGTGTCACCTTCGGCAAGCATGAATTTTGGTCTGGGCGCCCAGTTGCTCATGTCGTCAGTAACGCCGAAGCAGCGGTCTTCGCAGAGCCGCTTCTGCGAGAGATCGACGGGGAGCGACTCCCACGACGCGCCGATGAAGCGGTCGCTCAGGAAGTAATCCTTGTCTTTGTAGAGATCGGGATACATGGCCGAGCTCTTGGTGCGCGGGTGCGCGGTCCAGATGATGCCCTGCTCGCGGTTAACGAAGTTTTCGACGTCTTCGATCGAGCCTAGATGATAGACGTGACCGTAGGTGGGGTCGTTTTCTTCAAAACTCTGATTCGCGGGGCGCGGAATGGCGTGGGAGAAGTAGACCGGCTTGGGCAGCATGAGATACCAATGGCCGCCGAGATAGGAGTTGACTTCTTCTTCGGGCATGACAAGGAAGTTTCTGTCGCTCATTTTGCGCGCGCCTTCAAAGTAGAGCTTTTGCTCATAGAAACGCTTGGGGCCGGGATCGTTGATATCGGAGTCGTCGTGGAAGTCACCGAGATAGACGATGTTGATGCCGAGGCCGCGGAAGACGGGAACCCAGGTGGGCATGAAGTCTGCGGTGCCGCGGTCGCGGATCATCTCGTTGAAGTCGAGATGGAAGTGGCCGGTGACGGTTTTGAAGCCGGGCACCGGTTTGTAGCTGTCGTTGTGCGTGAAGGCCAGCACGCGGTCTAGCGTTGCGTGATCGCTCTCCGGGCTCAGGTAGTAGTAGACGGCCATGTGCTGCAGGGTTCCCGGAGGCGCGTTGTAGAGAGCGTAGTTGTAGATTTGCGAGCGGGCGACATGCACGCGGCGGTTCCAGACGGCGTCTGACTCGCCCCAGGGTGCGTATCCGGAGCCGTGCTCAGGCTGCATGACGCCGAGTGAGAATGCATTGTCATTGTCTTTGCGGTAGTAGACGTAGCCGAGATTCACCTCGTTCTCGCGCGCGAAGAAGAACTTGTGCGGCGGCGGAAAGATGGCGAGCGAGCCTGTGCCTGCGTCGAGAATTTCGACCCGGTTGCGGGCCTGCAGGTCGACGGGCTGCTGGTTTACATCGCCGCCGAACTCATAGTGCTGCCACACCTGCGCGGTGTCGCGCCAAGCGAGCTTGGTGTCGGGGTCGATGGCGAATCCTTTCAGGCCGGCCTTGTAGATGAAGGCGACGTCTTTGTCTTCGGTTTTGGCGACAGCCTCCTGGCGCAGAAGATTGGAGCCCTTGTAGACCGTGAACTCGATATCGCCGGCGAAGATGCCGAGTGTGAGGCCGTTGAAGACGACGCTCACGCGGTCGCCATCGCTGCGCACCCGGCAGGTGTCGGAGTTGTAGCTTACGGTGGCGCGCTTTACTTCATCGGGTGTACGGCCGGGGCCGACGAGATGGCCGTCTTCAGTGCCGGGGATGGCGAGCGGGGCATCCCAGAAAACGTTCCACTTGTACCGCTCCTCGTTCTCCGGTGTATCAGTGTGCGTGTCTTTCAGAATGGTCGCCTCGGTCGTGGACATGCGGCGGCGGCCGGTGGTGACTTCAAAATCCGGCGTGAGGTCTTTGCCGAGAACGATCCATGCGCCGCCAGTCTTACGCGCGGCGAGTTCCGCGATGAGCGGCTGACCGTCGCGCAATGTGAGGCGTGCGCGGAGTTCCTGCGCCTGCTCGCCGGGCCAGGTGAGATCGATAGAGCCGTGGCCGGCCGTCATCGAGATGCCCGCAACGCTTTTGTAGTCATCGAGGTTGCAGTGCAATGCCTGCGCCGTGCACAGGCCGGCGAAGAAAGTAAAGACAAAGAAGACACGTATACACTTCATTAGAAACTCCCCTGTGTCGTGCGAGTGATTACGAACCAGTTGAGGGCAACGAACGGCGCAAACCGGGTTGCGCTACACCTTCAAGAAAATCTTCTTGCGATAAAGGAACCAGACGGGGACAAAGCAGATTGCGGTAAAGGAGACGGAATAAGCGAAGGCAGCCCAGCCGGGGTCGGGAATCAGCGCGGCGAGCTGCTCGTGCAGATACCAAAGCGGGTTCGATGGGCGGCCATGAGAGTGGAACTTGATGAAGTCCAATGCGCCGGGGAGCAGCTCACTGACCATGTAGGCCGCGATAGCATTCGAACCGAAGACCAGCCACGGCCACGCCGCACGCTTGCCGAGGCCTTGCTTTGCGCCGGCGCGCACTTCTACGACCCAGTAGAGAAACGCGAAGAGAAGCAGCGACCATCCGGCGGCGACGAGCACGTAAGAGCTGGTCCACATCTTCTTGTTGAGCGGGAACCAGATGGACCAGATGTATCCCAGCGCAAGACACGCCACTGCGCCTCCTGCGAGACCGGCGGCTTTTGCACGAACGGTCTTGGCGCCGCGCAGCCACAGGCCGGCGAGCAAGCCGATCAGCGTGGTACCCAGGGCGGGAATGTCGCTGAGCAGGCCTTCGGGATCGCGTGTATCGTGCGCGGGCGAGTCCTCATAGAGATGGCCGGGCATCAGCTGACGGTCGAGCCAGGCTACGATGTTCTGATCCCTGTCGAGGAAGGCGACATCGCGGCCAGGCATGCCGGCGCCCGGCACCGGGACCCAGCGCACGAGAATCCAATAACCCAGAAGCGCGATCACGAGGGTTGCGGTTTTCGTAGAGACGCGGCGATCCCATAAGTAGAACAACTCTACGAGCAGATAACAGATGGCGATGCGTTGCAGGACGCCGTAGAAGCGCAGGTGGTCCAGATGAAAATAAGGGAATCCGTTGACGATAATGCCGAAGGCAAAGAGGATGACGGCGCGGCGGACGGTGTGCGCGGCGAGCTGCGCGCGGGTTTCGCCGCGCGCGAAGCGGGCTTCGGTGGCAAACACGATGGAGACGCCGACGACGAAGAGAAATGTGGGAAAAACGAGATCGGTGGCCGTGAAGCCGTTCCAGGCGGCGTGGTGCATCTGCGCCCAGGCATGGGATCCGCCGTTGTTGTTCACCATGATCATGAAGGCAATGGTGAGGCCGCGCAGAAGATCGAGCGAGATGAGTCGCCGGGAGGGCGTGGAAACTACGCCGAGCGCGGCGGCGCCGGATGCAGAGGCAAGCGCAGTGTTGGCCATTGGGTGCTCCGTTTGCGCGAGTTCGAGCGATGCACAATACGCTACGCGCAGAGGCGGTGCTTCGCCAAGTCGGTTCCGCATCGCGAAGCACGGCTTTCGGTTCCTTCCAGGGCAAACGCTGGTACACTCGCCTTTCAGGGATTCGCCGCAATCCGCATTTTGTGCTCTGGAGGGTGTCTGTGCCTGAATTTCAGCCCTTTGTTCCGCCTGGCGAGACGCGCCCGGAACTGACGCTGCGCGCCCTGTTGCTGGGCTGCTTCTTTGGACTCATCTTTGGCGCGGTCACGGTTTACGTGGGCCTGCGCGCCGGCCTCACAGTGGCGGCTTCGATCCCGATCGCGGTGCTCTCGATCAGCATTCTCCGCGCATTCGGCCGCGCCTCGATTCTTGAGAACAACATTGTGCAGACGACAGGCAATGCGGGCCAGTCGATTGCTTCGGGCGTGATCTTCACACTGCCGGCACTGGTGTTTCTGGGCTTCGATCTCGAATACTCGCGGATCTTTATGCTGGCGCTGATCGGCGGCTGGCTGGGCGTGCTGTTCATGATTCCGCTGCGGCGACAGCTGATTGTGCAGGAGCACGGCAACCTTCCCTACCCCGAAGGCACGGCCTGTGCGGATGTGCTGATCGCGGGCGAGCGCGGAGGGT
>JASHVE010000223.1 GCA_030039675.1 Acidobacteriaceae bacterium
CACGGGCGGCACCGGTCTGGGGCTCTCCATCGTCAAAGCCATCTGCCACGCCCATGGCGGTTGCATCAGCCTGCGCAGCACCGAGAGCGTAGGCACTACGGTGCGGATTGAGCTGCCCATCATCGGCGTGCCGCTGGATACACGGGCCGAAGCGGCGGCTTCGCCTTCCCTGTCGCATATGGGCTCTGTGTGAAGGGGCCTTCGCGCTTAAGACATGCACGGCTCAAGGAGCTTCCGCCGCAAAGCCTGAGCTGAAGCAGTTCCCGAATTTGTGTATACCGAAGGAAGATGTTTAAGTGGCCTTTTCCTCAAGAAAAGGCCACCTTGCACAGCGGTCAAAAAGTCGACGCTAATTCGGGAACTGCTCTAAGGCGTTACGCCGGGCCGAAGAGCCGCTTGGCATCCGGGATCTGCGCCTGCATCTCTGCGCTGATGGCACGGGCGATCTTTTCCAGGGCCAGCTTGTCGTCACCCGTCTTGTACCGGAAGACCACTCCAATCGCCCCGATGACCTTGCCCGACCGATCGCGCAACGGAGTCTGATCCTCGAAGTGAATGCCAGCCGGGTTTACTTCGAGATTGTCTTTGCCGGTACGAATGCAGCGAAGGTCATCCTCGTCGCCGAGCTTGCCAATGCGCCCAAAATTCGAAGCAATGATGTCATACTTGGGCGCCCCGGCATGAATGGCAAGCAGCAGGACTTCCGGATGTTCGGCCAGCGCATGATCGACGAGCTTCTGCGCATACGGCGCTGCCCGGGTGAAACTCGCATCCATCTCGTTTGCTTCAGGCCTCCGCAAATTCGCTGCTGCCTGTGCCCGCGTCTCCTGCGCATGCAGAGTGACACCACAGGCCACCACGCCGAAGGCTGCAATCGCAGCCAGCGTGAAGGATCGTTTCTGCCTTTTGATCATGTCGTTTTTCCAGCCTTTAATAAGTTGACTGCATGATGCCGCAATCCATTAACGCTCCAGGGAGTGAAACGCCCATGAAGCAAGAATGAAAAAGACTTCACTGCTGCGGGGCGTGCTACGGGTAGTAGGGCGCCAAAAGCAGCAGCGAAGCAGCAAACACGGTGTAGGAGACCAGGAAGGTGACAACCATAAAGCCCATCATTCGCTTCATGCTGATGCCTGCGATGGCCAGGATAGGCAGCGCCCAAAATGGCTGCATCATGTTGGCTGCAGACTCGCCCATGGATACGGCCATGGTGGTGCCGGCCAGCGATGCATGAAGATGTTGAGCTGCAGGAATGACAAGGGGGCCTACAACCGCCCAGAGACCGCCTCCGCTGGGCACAAAGAACGTAATCATAGCCGCGCACGCAGAAGTAAAGAAGGGTAGCGTCCGAGCGGTCGAGTAGTGGATGAAAATGTTGGAGATTACCGCTGCAAGCCCGGTGGTGGTAATGATGCCCATGATTCCGCCGTAGAGCGGGTATTGCAGAATGAGCGAGCCCGTGACACGGGCAGATTTCTTTACTGCGTTGAGATAGCGCGCAGGCCGCCAATGCAGAAGCATTCCCAACATGACCAGGGCGGTGATCACCAAGTTCAGGTCTACCCTTCCGTGGGTGCGACTGAACTCAAGGATGAGAGCGCCGATTCCGAAGGCAGCCATGAGCACAGTGAGTATCCAGGCGTTGTCGAGCTTCCCACCAAAGGTATCGGCGGATTTGAGGGAAGGCTGCTGCTCATCTTCCGTGCGCAACTTCTCGGGGTCAGCGTAGCTCGAGTTCACTTCTGTTGGAGCAAGATAACGGAAAATGACGGGCAGCGCGATCAGCAAGACCGCGCAGGGAATGAGATTGAAGCGCGTGAATACCGTCTGAGTAAGCGGCATGCCGTGGCCGCTAAACTTTTCGACCATATTCAACGCCGACCCAGGAGTGGCCTGGGAGAGTGCGATGGATCCTGAGAGTCCTTCTGTGGAGACGACGAAGCCGGTATAGCCCGCGGCTACGAGATACCCAAAGTCGACACGTACGCGTTTGGCAAGCTCGCGTGCCAGCAGCGCAGCAGTGACGAGTCCCAGGCTCCAGTTCAGCCATGAGGCAATCAGAGAAGTGAAGACGATCAAGGAGATGGCCGAGCTCGGACCATTGGCCACTGAAGCCAGCTTGATCAGCAGTTTGTGGACCTGAGGGGCGGTCGCCAGGGCGTAGCCAGCCACCAGCATGATGACCATCTGGAAAGCGAAGGTGAAGATATTAAAAACGCCCCCGTACCAGGCCTCGGCAATGGCCACAGGAGAACCGCGAGGAGCAAACAACATTGCCAGCCCAACCGCTGCGAAGGTGAGCAGCAGCGCGAAGACATAGGGCTCCGGCATGATCTTTTGAAATATGTACACGGAGACAGCTGTGCAACGGCCCAGCATTCCCTGCTTTGGTTCGATTGCGATGGGTGCGACGGGTATTGATGTTTCTGTGGTCACGGGCGATTCTCCGGTGCGCCGGGCGGCTCTAAACTGAGACATTCCTGAGAATGCGCTGGATTGCATTCAAGTTCCAT
>JASHVE010000224.1 GCA_030039675.1 Acidobacteriaceae bacterium
TCAGGGACGTTCACCGGTGGCACTGTGGATACCGCGCAATATGCGTTGACCAATGCAAGCGTGCACCAAATTGCCATCTCCGGCGATAACCTGAACCTTTTTGTCGCAGCGGGCACCGGCGGCACGGTGTTAGTCTCTTTTGCTGCCGGCAATGCGAAGCCGCTTGCGACCGCCGGGGCGGTGATCCCTCCCGTAACGACCGGCGGCGCGGCGCTCTCTGTGGCGGTCGACCCATCCACAACACCACGGCTCTTTTACATTGGAGAAACGCTGGCATCCGCCGGGACTTCGGGCGGATTACGGGTCTTCAACTATAGTTCGATCGGCGGAACGCTGACGCAGGTCTCCGGCTCGCCGTTCGCCAGCGGTGGCCTTGCGCCGAATGCCGTTCTTCCCGCTGCGGACGGCGATTACGTCTACGTGGCCAACGGCGAAGGTGCGAGTGCGGCCGGTAACATCGCCGGATTCTCGATTACATCGAGCGACGGTGCCTATGCCGTGGCGACCGATAGCACGGCTTCGGCCGGAATTCAACCCTTCAGCCTGGCCGAAGACAGCGACTCCAATTTTGTGCTGGCGGCCTCAGAAGGCGGCAGCTATGACCTTGAAGGGTATATCTTCGACACCACAACGGCCGGCAAGCTGGATCTTGCCGTTACTTCCACCACCGGCACCGACCCCACTGAAGCCATCGCCGTGGCCGCAGTGCCGCAATGACCGCACACAGCTCAGAATCGGCAACGGGCAGAAAACCCTCCGCTGCCGGCGGCTCGCTTGAAGGTGCTATCCTCAAGTAGAACACCCCTGGCTGTGCCCAAGTCTCCTCCAATTCTTTTGGTCTTGCGTCTTGAGCGCCCCCGGTTCCGGTTTTTGTCGGCCTGCCAAGCGTTATGCCTGCTCGCGCTCGTTGCTGCCGGATGCAGCCGCTTTCATCAGCCGCCGGTGGACATGGTCTACGTCTCCGCCCGCGAGATGTATATCCACGACCGCGTGGCCGCTGTCTCCAATCGCGTTGCCGAAGTGGTGAACGGCCAGCCGCTGCAGGTGCTCGAGCACGGTCACCGTTTCCTGAAAGTCAAGACCACGAAAAACGAGATCGGCTGGATTGAAGATCACGCCGTGATCGACGAAAAGACATACAACTCTTTCGTTCAGCTTGCGCAGCAACACAAGGACGATCCGATAACCGCAACCGCAACGCTGCGCGATGACCTCTATATGCACATGCTTCCCGGTCGCGAGACCGAGCATTTTTACCTCATCCCCGGTAATGCCAAGGTCCAGTTGCTCACGCGTGCCTCCGTACCCAAGGCCGCTGCGCCGGGCTATGCACCACTTGCACATCTCGTGGCGCCTAAACCCTCCGAGGCTGGCAAAGCACCCGAGTCTGCGGTGCCGCCGCCGGTCATGGAAGACTGGTGGCTTGCCCGCGACAGCCAGGGCCACACGGGCTGGCTGCTGGGGAGCCGGCTCGATGTCGATGTTCCCGACGACATTGCCCAGTACGGCGAAGGGCAGCGGTTCGTCGGCGCCTGGCTTTTGACCAAGGTGACCGATCCTGAGGCCAACACGCCAAATCACGAGGTTCCCGAATATCTCACCGTCCTTGCACCGCCCAAATCGGGTCTCCCTTTCGACTTCGATCAGATCCGGGTTTTTACCTGGAGCAAGAATCACCACCGCTACGAGACGGCATTCCGACTGCATCCCATCGAAGGCTATCTGCCCGTGCGGGTTTTTTCTGAGAACACGCCGAAGGGTCCCGTTCCCGGCTTCAGCTTTGAGTTGCCGGGCGACGAAAGCGTCTCCACCGACCCGGCTACAGGCGTGACGAGGCCGGCGTCACCGCGGACCATCAACTACGAAATGATCGAGACACAGGTCAAGCGCATTGGTCCCGACCTGGCGCCGATCGAGCTTGCGCGGTCGCTCGAAAAGGATGCCGACGCCAAAAAGGCGGAGAAGAAAAAGCGCAAATAGCGCGAATTCGGGATGAAGAAAACCGGAAATCAGGCCGCCTTGTTCAAGGCGTCATTGACAATTTACGAGGAAATGTTACAGTAAGTAACGCTACGAGCAGTAACAAATATTCGTGACGAGAAGATTGCTGTTAACCGAATAGACGCTCGCTCGTCTCTTGAGCAAGCAGTTTGCGTTTGCCCCTCGTCTATTCAGCACGCGGTCCCCAACATTCCGTAGCCCACAGGTGAATCATGACGGTGAAGCTGAGGCTCCTAGCTGTGTTGTTGTTCTCCCTGTTGTTTCCGTTGCGGGCCGCTGCCCAAACCGGTGTTCTGCGCGGCACGGTGGTTGACCCCAGCGGCGCCGTGGTTCCCGGGGCTGATGTGAGACTCACCCGCGGGAGTCAGGTTGAGCAGACGAAATCGGCGGCCAACGGGAGCTATGTGTTTCGTTCCCTCGCAGCCGGGAGTTATACGGTTGCGGTTACCGCAAAGGGGTTCGCACCGCTTTCCATGCCGGACGTGGAGATAACTCTCGGTGCGACGAAGGAACTGAATCTGTCGCTGGTCATTGCCGTCAAACAGGAAGAGGTTACTGTAGAGGGCCAGAGCCAGGGAGTGAGCCTTAATCCCGATCAGAACGCCAGTGCGACGGTGATCAAAGGCAGCGATCTCGATGCTCTCTCCGATGATCCGGATGAATTGCAAAGCGAGTTGCAGGCGCTGGCCGGACCAGCTGCAGGACCGAATGGCGGGCAGATTTACATCGATGGCTTCGAAGGCGGTCAGATTCCGCCCAAGTCGTCGATCCTGGAAATCCGCGTGAATCAAAACCCGTTCTCCGCCGAGTTCGACCGCATCGGCTACGGACGGGTGGAGATCATCACTAAGCCCGGTTCGCAAAAACTGAACGGGCAGATAGGAAGCTTTGGCAGCGATTCGGCGCTCAATACTTCGAATCCTCTCGTCTCGCAGCAGCCGGGCTATTACCTTTTCGGGATGTTCGGAAACATCACCGGGCCGCTGACGAAGCATTCCGCGTATTTCATGAATGGTTTCGGCATGGACCGGCAGAACCAGAGCATTATCGACGCCATTAATCCGCAAAACCTCTCGCAGAACTTTACTCAGGCATTTCCTACGCCTTCGAGCATCTTGTCAGTAAACCCGCGCGTGGATTTCATGATCGGCCAGAACAATATGTTTACCGTCCGGGATTCGTTCTTCCGCTCGAACCAGACAGCCACTGGAGTCGGCACACTCAATTTACCGGAGCAGGCTAGCAACTCGACGAACCTCGAAAACACATTGCAGATCGGCGACACGATCATCGTGAATCCGCGACTGGTAAATGAAACGCATTTCCAGTGGCGCCGCATTCGCAATGAACAGGCCGCCAGCTATTTCACGCCGGCGGTTACGGTTCAAGGAGCGTTTACAACCGGCGGGAACAGCTCTGGTATCTCGCAGGACCATGAAGACAACCTCGAGTTGCAGAATTACTCCACGGCGACAGCCGGCAGCCATACTCTTCGTTTCGGCGTGCGCTTGCGGAGTTATCGCGATGCCAACCTATCCACGTCGGGAGCGAACGGCACGTATACCTTCACGTCCATTGCCAATTATCAGGCGGGAACAGCGTCGCAATACTCCGCGACGCTCATCAGCAATCCGCTGGCGCGTGCGCTTCTCTTCGATGGGGCACTGTTCTTTGAGGACGACTGGCGGGTAAATCCAAACCTCACGCTCGGGCTTGGCCTTCGCTTCGAGGGGCAGAATCGTATTCACGATCACGCCGACTGGGCGCCGCGTTTCTCCCTCGCGTGGAGCCCCAGGCACAGAAGCAATGGCCCTGCGAAAACAGTGGTTCGCGCCGGCTACGGCTGGTTCTACAACCGCTTTACGGTGCCGAATTTCTTCGGCTCCGCGGCGGGCACGCCCTACGTGGTGCAGACGATCCACAATAATCTCATCAATCAGCAGAGCTATGTGGTCGACAATCCGGACTTCTACGATCCCAACGCTCCGGCGACGCCGTCCGAGGTAATTTCCGGCGGCACGTCCGTGCCTTACTACAACACGATCGATCCACATTTCCACGCGGCTCTCGATATGCAGGGCGGCATCGGCGTGGACCGCCAGATTGTTAAAGGAATCACCGGCAACATCACGTATCTCTACACGCAGGGCGTCCACCAGTATCTTACGGATAACATCACTGCACCGGCCTTCGATACCTCGACTTATACGATCGCCGGATCTATTCCATCCCTCTATAACTACCAATTCCAGTCCGGCGGCGTGTACAAGCAGCAGCAGGTGATCGTGTCCACAAGCGTTCGCTGGAAAAAATTGGGCCTCAACGGTTCCTATACCTTCAACGAAGCCAGGAGCGACACACAGGGCGTAACCTCACAGCCATCCATAGAGCAGAATCCGGGATTCGACTACGGCCGCGCCAGTTTCGATGTGCACCATCGCATGTTCCTGCTTGGCACGTATACGGCTCCGCACGGAATCATTATGGCCCCGCTGCTGGTGGCGCAGTCGGGCACGCCCTACAACGTGACCATCGGCAGAGACCTGACCGGCAACAATCAGTTCAACGCGCGGCCTACCTACGGCGTATGCGGAGCTCCCGACGTAGTCGAAACGCAGTATGGGTGCCTCGATACGAATCCGGCGGGTAAGGGAGAGCAGATCACGCCGTACGATATCGGCACAGGCCCGGCGAACTTCATCCTGCACATGCGGGTGAGCAAAGCCGTGGGTGTAGGGCCACACATCAAGGCCGCAGCCGAAGGAAACACCATCCAAGCTGGAAACAGTGTCAACGGCCGTGGGTTGAGCGGCGGGGGCGCACCGATCCGTCTGGACGCGACCGAGGCGCGCAGATTCAATCTGACCTTCGTTGCGGTGGCGCTGAATGTGCTGAACGTCGTGAATCTTGCGCCTCCGAACGGGGTGATGGCCTCGCCTCTGTTCAACAAAACGCAATCGCTCGCGGGCAACCAGTTCTCGACACCTACACCCGGCAATCGCGCCATCATGTTCCAGACCATGTTCTCGTTCTGAAGCGCCGGCCAACGCTGGAGACGTACCCCGGAGGAATAGTGTACTCTGGTGTGCGGATCAGAAAGCGTTTACCTGAGGTGCGTTCTCCATGGCGATTGTTGCTGGCGTTGACTTCGGCACGTTGAGCGTTCGCGTCACGCTGGTTGACAGTGCAAAAGGGCCGATCGGCACAGCGTCCGCGGCTTACCCGCTGCATCGCCGCCGCGAGGACCCGAACTACGCAACGCAGTCACACGCTGATCAAATGGCGGCACTTGCCACGGCAACGCGCGAAGCTTTGCAGACTACCGGCGTCAGCGGCGATGCCGTCGCTGCCATTGCGCTCGATACGACCGGCTCCAGCGTGATTCCAGTCAGCGAAGGACTGGAGCCGCTGGACGAATACTATCTCTGGTGCGATCATCGCGCCTTTGCCGAGGCAGCGGAGATTACACGCAAGGCGCACGAGCTGGGCTTTGAGGGCATTGAGTGGTGCGGCGGCGTCTACTCGCACGAGTGGGGTTTTGCGAAGCTGCTGCACTGGCTGCGGCACAACCCGGAGAAGCGGGGCCGGTTCGTGACCGCGCTCGAGCATTGCGACATGGTCGCCGCCACGCTGAGCGGCGTTACGAATGTGAGTGATGTAAGCCGCAGCGCGTGCGCCATGGGCCACAAGTGGATGTGGAATCCGAAGTGGGGCGGGCTGCCGCCGGAGGAGTTTCTCGTCGCCGTCGACCCGGTGCTTGCGGGCATACGCGCGAAGATGGGCGGCAAGTACCTGACCAGCGACCAGATCGCCGGGCATCTCTCCACAAAATGGGCTGAGGCGCTTGGGCTGCGCGCAGGGATTCCGATCCCCGTAGGAGCCTTCGACGCGCACTGGGATGCGATCGGCTCGCATATCCGC
The DNA here is from genome assembly GCA_030039675.1 of Acidobacteriaceae bacterium. Taxonomy (GTDB): domain Bacteria; phylum Acidobacteriota; class Terriglobia; order Terriglobales; family Acidobacteriaceae; genus Telmatobacter. The sequence continues at coordinate 5,923 of JASHVE010000224.1, forward strand.
GAAGGCGATGCGGTAAACGTAGTGGGCACGTCTACCTGCATCATCGCGATGGCGCGCGAGGCCGAGCTTGTGCCGGGCGTATGCGGCGTGGTGCCGGGCAGCGTGCATCCCGGATACACCGGCATCGAGGCGGGCCTCTCGGCGACTGGAGATATCTTTGAAGCGATTGCGAAGCGCGCGAATACGACGGTCCCGGCCCTTTCCGAAGGGCTGGATGCGTACAAAGCGGGTCAGACGGGCCTGTTGCGCCTGAGCTGGGACAACGGCGACCGTACGGTGCTCGTGAATCCTGAGTTGGGCGGCGTTACGCTCGGCTGGAACCTGGTGCACACCGCACAAGACGAGCTGTTCGCGGCGATCGAAGGCACGGCGTTTCATACCCGAATCATTTTGGAGCGCATGGCGGAGCACGGCGTGCGCATCGATCGCGTGATCAACGCGGGCGGCATTCCGCAGAAGAGCGAAATGCTCAACCGCGTGTACGCGAATGTGCTGAACAAGCCGGTTCTTGTGCCCGCGGGCATTCCTACGAGTCTGGGTTCGGGAATCTTCGCTCTGCTCGCGGCCGGCGTATACAAGACTGTCGAGGAAGCACAGGCTGCCGTGTGCCTGCCGTTCCGCGCGGTCGAGCCTGATCCCCGCGCGGCTCAAGTGTACGAGCGGCTCTACCGGCATTATCGCGATGTGTACTTTGCGTTGGGCCGATGCGATGCGGACGCGGTTCCGCTGGGCCGCGTGCTGCCAGAGCTCAGAAAAATTGCGGCACAAGTGCAGACAGCGGATTGACCGCTATTGTTGTTGCTGCATCTGCTGCATGTCGAGAAACGGCGCGCTGGGTGCAGGAGCCTGCTGCGCGCGCTCGACCAGCACGCTCCAGTCTTCGGGGATGGGCAGTTTGCGGTCGAGTGCAGGGGCCTGCTCGCTGGCTTCAACCTTGACGGCTACATAAAGTTCGCTGTCAGTCTGGCCGCGAAAGATGCCGTGCGTGGGCGGAACGTCTGCGTAATCGCGGCCCACCGCGGTGCGAATATGGCGATGATGCGCCACGAGGTTATTGGTAGGATCGAAGCCGACCCAGCCCAGATGCGGCAGCAGCGCTTCGACCCATGCATGAGTAGCGTCCGGCGTGGAGCGGTCATGGTCTTCGCGGCTGCGATAGAGATAGCCGGAGACATAGCGCGCAGGAATACGCACATGGCGCAGCAGCGCAATCATGGCGTGCGCAAAATCCTGGCAGACACCTTTGCCGTTGAGAATGGCTTCGTCAACCGGCGAGTCAACGCGCGTGGATCGCGGCACGTATTCGAAATAGTCGTAAAGCCGCTGGTTGAGCTCCTGCAACAGTATCAATGGATCGTTGCGCCGCGTGACTTCCATCTGCGCAGCCAGGCGCTGGACTGCCGGTGTTTCGACGGCGTAAGTGCTGGGCAGGAGCATCTCCCAGTAGTCGCCGCTGGCGATCAGATCGTCGAGAGCCGCCCACGCATCCGGCGAAAGGAATCCCGGCACATCCGGCGAGGGCTGCTGCTCAACGACGGACTCGGCTACGATGACCAGCTGATTGTGCTCACCGGGAATATCGAAGTGGTGCACATTGTTGCCCAGGTGGTCGCGATAAGTGAAGACGCGGCAGCGCGGGCTGACGGAGAGCGAGAACGTGAGGCAGTGCTGGCTCGAGTCGGAGCGGGGATGCATGCGCGTTTCCATGATGCTCTCGCTGATGGGTTGCGAGTAGCGGAAGCGCGTGAGGTGGCGAATGGAATAGAAGTTCATGCGGAGCCGGAAAAGCTAGCCGAGCCAGCGAAGTTAGGGGCGCTAAACGGCGAGCGCCGATTGAATGGAGTAGTGAACATAATACCGGTAGATGAGCTCATGGATGCGTAGACACTGCTCGCGGATGGAATGAAGAAACGCGGCCGGGTCTCCGGAGAGAATTTCGTTGATCGTGGTGTAGCCGAGCATGGCATGGAGCTTGCCCATGT
>JASHVE010000225.1 GCA_030039675.1 Acidobacteriaceae bacterium
ACTTGACACGCCCAGTCGAACCGTAAACGGCAGGCCGGCGGATCCAGTTCGAGTCCGAGGGGCGCTTGAAGCGAACCATGAGGGTGGTTTTGGGCATGTCAGAGCCGATGTGTTGGTTGAGTATAATCGCCAAAAACCGACAATGGCCCGACAATCTGTATAACCTATGTATTATCAATGCATGGTTAAGAATCTCCCTCTCTCCGCCATCAAGTGTAAATTAATGAAAATAGACAAGATGGTATCAAAGTTTCCTCATAAAACCGGCCTATTTTGAAGATAAGCTCCACCGGAGAAATTCTCCTCCGCCTAACCTTGACCAACAGATGGCAGCATTTCTCCGTTGCGAGAAATACGGGTGGAACTTTTCCATTTTGTGTGCGCAATTGGGGCGGGACGATAGCGCCTTTTACCGCGATTCGACGCCCGTAACGAGCATTCAATATTCCGGTGTCAGTGAATGCGAAGCCGGCTCGGGCCGGCTCGCTGAGCGCCGGTTATGGCCTCTTCTCATCAACTGACACTGAACTGCCAGGTGGATCACTTACACGGCCGAGCCCTGGACGGTACGGAAACGCTTTGCCGTTCGACAGCGGATGCAGTTTTGGTTTTGTAATACCGCTGGAGAGCGCTGCAATTCGAGCGAATCTGGGCTGAGAGGGAAGACCCCCGGTAGAATTAAGACTGCCCCGAGTATGCGGGAATTCTCGTCGCGCCTAAATGCTGATGACGATGGTTCCGATGCGCAACTGGTTCCAGAATCCGCCTTTCCTGTTGGGCCTCGCGGCAGGCCTCATCGCCTTCGCTGTGCAATCCGGAGAACTTGGCTCCGCGGACACACAGCATCGGCTTCAATCAACTCATGCATTCTGGACTTCCGAGCCACCTGTGTTCCCTGAGGAGTATCCCGAATTTGGCGTGCACGGCCGAGGAGGCAGCTTGCAGAGCTGGTATGGCATGGGCCAATCGCTGCTCATGCTGCCGGCTGATGTGCTTGGAACGTGGGTGGAGCAGCTTCCGGCTTTCGCTGACTACAACGGGAACGATCCCAGCGTGCGCAACATCATCGTCAGCTACAGCACCAATATTTTCCTCAGTGTGCTCAGTGCTCTGGTTTGCTTTCGATTCCTGACGCAATTGAACTTCGCGGTGGAACAAGCAGTTGCCGGAGTCCTGGCTCTTCTGCTGCTAACCTCGCACTTCCATTACACGCAGAACCTTATGGAGAATAACTACATCTGTCTTCTGACGCTGACCGGGCTCTCTTATCAATATGAATGGTTGCGCAATGGCAGACGCCGCGCGCTCCTGATTGGCTCAGGCGCTTTTGGGTTGAATCTGCTCACACGTCTCACCACGGGCATGGACCTTTTGGCCGGGGCTCTTTTCCTGCTGCTCGTCCTCTGGTTTGAAGGGGTTCGTGGGCAGGCGCTTTGGAACCGGTTCCGTGGTTACATCGCAACCGCTCTCCCGGTATATGCGATCTTCGGGTTGATCGACCGCCTCTATCAGTATTACCGTTTTGGGTCGTTCTTCAACACCTACGTAAGCGTAGTCGCCCGCGAAACCCTGAAACGGCATCCAAACTGGCCTGTCAATTATCCATTCGAGACTCCCTTCCATATTGGTTTCTTTGGAGCGCTTTTTGCGCCGGAAAAGTCGATCTTTCTCTTTGATCCTCTGCTCATTCTGATGATTCTGCTTGCCGCGGTGGCTTGGAGACGGTTCACTGGAGTCGTCAAGGCATATGCGATCACAGGCTTTCTGCTGCTCCTGGCGTACATCTGTTTTTACGCGAGATATACGGTGTGGAGCGGCGATTCCGCCTGGGGTGACCGCTACGTTTCGACCTCTGTCGAATTGGCGGCTCTGCTTGCTCTTCCCTTGCTGCTGCGTCATCACAGCGAGCTGGGAAAACTGGTTTGGAACACGGGAGTTGCACTGCTTGCTCTCAGCGCATTGGTCCAGGCCGCATCGGTTGCGTTCTGGTTATCGCTCGAGATATACCAAATAAAGATATTCGGTCACCCGACCTTCGTGATTGCCCTGCGTCTTGAAAACATCGTTGCGTTCGCGTTGGGGAAAGTGGACGCCTGGGGCCTGGGCACCCATGCGATGACCGAGGACCCATGGGACTACGTTCATGTCACCACGTGGAATTTTCTGCCCTTCCTGCTGAAGCGTACAGGGGAGGCGCCCTTGTGGGTCGTAAATCTTGCGTTCATGGTGTGGATCGCGGGACTCGCCGCACTGGCGTCGACGCTGTTGCGGCTCTGCAAGGTGCTCGCGCAACTTAATCAGTTCAATTACCGGGTCAACAACGAGGCAGGCAAGCAGGCATTGCCGCCCGTCGGTTAATGCCAATCGCGCCCATCACGCAGTGAGACGGATAGCCGCGGGTGCCTCCTCGATTCCCGAGTTGTGATCGTATCACTGCAAACCGTCTCCACTGCATTTGTCGGATTGGGGAAGGGTGTGCGACAATCCGACCGGCACGCAATTCTGGCAATGATCGAGCCGCTTCTCCGTCGAGCAACCAGCCGGACGCGATCAATGAGCTGCTATAAAAGCCAAATCCTCTTTCCCGCTCACTTTTCTCGCCTGTTTCTCAAGCTTTGTAGGGGGTAAGAAAATCCCATTTGAGGGGGAGTCAAAGCGAACCTCGCACAGGAAATATTGACCGCCATACCGGTGGAAAATCAGCGTGTCAGTCTTCCCCGGGCCGATTGAACCGCGCTGGCCTACGTCTCTTGCTCTTACATTCTTCGCCCGATCGCGAACGATGAGCAAGTCGGGACGCATGAGATCGAAACCGAAGGTGTAGCTTCCGGCCGGCAGAAAAGTGTTGTTGATAGCGAAGCTGAATGGGACGTTTACCTCGACGACATTGCTCTGTGCCGTAGCACTGCTGGCTGTCATCAAGGTTGCTCCAGCGAAGAGCGCGATTGCGACGATGCGATTCATATGAATCTCCTCTTTGGTTTGTTTCGTTCCGATCTCTGTAAGGCCTCGATTACCCTCTTCAAGAGCTTGCTGGAACACAATCGCTCTGGTAGCTCGAACTCTCGCGCCGGCGCTGCTCCGCAGAACAGCATCGATCCTCTCCAGGCACATATTGATGTCCAGGTCGATCGCGTCATGTCGTGAGTGTGGCTCAGGCTTGTATATCTGTCCAATAGATTGATGTGATATATTGCATCTGTATTGGAGATTCGTGTATGGAAGTCCGCCAGCTGCAAATCTTTCAAACGCTCGCTGAAGAGCTGAGCTTCACGCGCACGGCTGAAAAGGTGCACACAGTGCAGTCGAACGTGACCGCGCAGATCAAGGCGCTTGAAGAAGAACTCGGTATACCGCTCTTTGACCGCTTGGGTCGTCGCGTGACCCTGACTGACGCGGGCCGCAACTTTCTGCCTTTCGCCTCGCAAGCCCTCGCGGCCATGGACCAGGGTCAGCGCGCTGTCCAAACCGGCGCCGAGCCGAGCGGGCCGCTGCGCATCGGCGCTGCAGAGAGCCTGCTGACCTATCGGTTGCCCGAAGTATTGCGCGCCTTTCGCCGCCACTTTCCGCACGTCGAACTCATCTTCCGCCCTTACTTGAATGCGACGCTCGCGCTTGAACTCGAAGCCGGAAAGTTAGACATGGCGATTTTCGGGGACGATCCGCGGCCCTACTCGAGCATCAAGTCCATCCGCCTGCGCACGGAGCGAGTCCTGCTGCTGGCCGATGTCAGCCACCCGCTTGCCAGCCAACCCGCAGTCAAGCCTGCCGACCTGGCCGGAGAGAATCTGCTGCTTACCGAAGCGGGATGCAGTTACCGAGGAAAACTCGATCGAGCGCTCGCGCTGGGAAACATTCGTCCCGCCAACGTGACGGAGTTCTCCAGCGTTGAGGCACTGAAGCAGTGCGTCACCCTGGGCATGGGACTCGGGCTGCTGCCGGCCATCGTAGTCGCCCGCGAACTGCGCCAGAACCACCTCAGAGCCTTGGACTGGGCCGGTCCATCCCTCGATATTGTCACCTATATCCTCTGGCACAAGGACAAATGGATTTCTCCGGCTATGGTCGCCTTCATGGATTTGGTCAAGGACAAACTGAAGGACCCCGAGGGTCGCCGAATGGGAAACATGCCGGCTTAGAGCGGTTCCACAGTTGATGTGCCCTTGCCGAAACCGCGGCTTGCCGCAAGACGATTTATTATCGATTTCCGGCATGTGGAGATCTGACTTGCAAATGAGCACTGAGCGATCCGTCGTCCGTCTCGATAAATGTTCCGCGAATTGCCGGCCCATGATTTGCCTTGCGGGTGCCAACCTCGGTATTTGACAATGGCGCGGGAAGAAAATTACCGGATGAAGTGGGATTCTATGCGCCAGGTTTTTTTCCGTATGAGCCTTTCTGCGGCGTGCTGGGCTTCCGCCGCAGCGATCTTCACCGCTGCCGCCGCGGCACAACCGCCGGCACAACCTCACTACCAGCACAACCTCAAGCGGGGACCTGCTCCGGGCGGAGTGGAGCAGGCTACATTCTTCATCCATCGCCTGGGCACGGATCACGCCGAGGGCATTACTACGCTGGACATGAACGGCGACGGGCGACCTGACATTGTGAGCGGGGCGTACTGGTATGAAAACCCGGGCCCGCAGGGCGGCGAGTGGAAGCAGCACCAGTATCGCGAAGTTGGGGTGATGAACGAGTTTGTCTCCGACTGCGGGGAGTGGACGGTCGACGTCAATCACGATGGGCTGCCCGACATAGTGACCGCCGGCTGGATGACCAACGGCATCTTCTGGTGGGAGAATCCCGGGAAGCTGGGCGCGGAATGGAAGCGGCACTTCATCACGGACAGTTACGACACTGAAGGTGGATGGATGGCCGACATCAACGGCGACGGCAAGCCCGATCTGGTTTTCGGGCACTATGGCCACATGGGTGTTCTGTGGATCGACTTCGCTGGACCCGAGCCCAAGGTGCATCACGTGGGCGGCCGCGCTGAGGATGGGCACGGTATCGGCGTGGCCGATATCGACGGCGACGGCAAGGCAGACATTCTTACGCCGAACGGGTGGTTCAAGCAAATCGATGCCGACACGGATCAGTGGGAGTGGCATGGCGACTGGAAGATGGAAGACGCCGGCTTTCCGATCATCGGCTACGACGTGAACGGCGACGGCAAGATGGATGTGATCTACGGCCAGGGCCACAGTTATGGAATCTATTGGCTTGAACAGCAAGGGAGCGGCGCCGGCCGCACATGGATCAAACACACCATCGACGAATCGTTCTCGCAGGTGCATGCGCTCAAGATGGCCGACATTGACGGCGACGGCGAGCCGGAGTTGATTGCCGGCAAGCGTTACCGCGGGCATGCGGGAGACGATCCAGGCTCCTACGATCCCCTGGTCGTGTACTACTACAAGATCGATCGCAAGACCGCGACGTTCACACGCTATCCGATCTCAGTGAATGGGACTGCCGGTGCGGGAACGCAGTTCGTGGTGGAAGATCTCGATGGGGACGGCGATCTCGACATTGCTACGGCAGGCAAAACGGGCGTGCACTTCTTCGAGAACCTCAGGATCGATAATGTGCCGAAGGCCGAGCGCGAAAAGGAGATCTTGCTGGACAAAAATTGGCCGTTCCCTGGCGAGGGACAGGTCGTGAAGCAGGACAATGAGCCGAAGAAGTAACATCTGTCTGCTTCAGTGCAAGAGTTCAACTGGAAGTAAGTGGACCGTATTTCAAAAAGTGTTCTACCAGGAGTGTCATGACCCACATGCTTGATCGTCGCAGCTTCCTCGTCGCAGGAGGACTTACCGCACTGGCTTCCACCAGAGTGTTCGGGGCGAATGACCGGCTTCGGATCGGTGTGATCGGCGCTGGGGGCCGCATGCGGCAACTGCTCAACTCGGCCGAGAATACGGGTGTCCCATTCGAGATTGTGTCGGTGAGCGATGTGTACGCGCCACGGCGCGAAGAGGTCAAGTCCCGGCCGAGCGCGGCGAGCGCAACGACGTTCGTGGATTACAACGCCGTACTGGACGACAAGAGCATCGATGCAGTGATCATCGCAACCCCGGACCATTGGCATGTTCGGATCGCGGTAGCGGCGTTGGCCGCCGGCAAAGATGTGTACCTGGAGAAGCCGGTGACGCATACTCTCGAAGAGGGCGAGGCGCTGCAGAAGAGCGTTCGTTCAAGCCGGCAGATCCTCCAGTGCGGAATGCAGCAGAGGAGTTGGCCCCACTTTCGCAACGCGGTAGATCTTATCCAGGGCGGCGCACTCGGGCAGGTAACGCAGGTGCGCACATATTGGTGGCAGAACTACGGCTCGAGTTGGGTTCCGAAGCCGGTTGATGTCGCACAGCTTGACTGGAAACAGTGGCTCGGCGGAGCACCAGACCAGCCCTTCAGCCAGGAGAAGTACCACCGCTGGCGGTGGTTCTGGAGCTTCGGCGGCGGTGCGATGACGGACTTGTTCACACACTGGATCGACGTTGCGCAATGGGCGATGAAAGCAGACCAGCCGACGATGGCGTTGATGCTGGGTGACAAATATGTATTCAAGGAATGGGAGTGCCCCGACACCATCCAGGCAGCTTTCCGCTACCCGGGGGTTGATGTGGTCTACGAGGGCATGATGAGCTCGTCGATCGACGATGGAGGACTGGAGTTTCGAGGCACGGAGGCGACGCTGAAGGTCAATCGTGCGGGAATGAGTGTGTTTCACGAGAATGTGAAGGCCGACCAAAACCCCGTACTGAAAGAAGACAGCTTCGAGGATGGGACAACGCCGCACATGGCGAACTTCTTCGATTGCATCAAGACGCGGAAGGAGACGAACGCACCTGTCGAGACAGGAATTGCCGCGGCGAGGGCGGGCCATATTGGAAACCTGGCGTACCATCGCGGAGGCATGACCCCTTGGCCGATCAAATGAAAATCTACGCCGGAAGCGGCTCCAAAGGCGGGTTCCTTCCGGGTGGCCGACCACGCGTCCGCGACCTTTCACAAAGGCATGCCGAATCAACGTTTCCGGCGAAAGAGCGGATTCTTCAGCAGTGCCCGTCTCTGTGGTTGTCCGCCTAGCGATGATGGTCAAGTGCGGGAGCGTTAGAGCAGTTCCCGAATGAACGTCGACTTTTTGAGCGCCGGGCAAGGTGGACATTTCTTGAGGAAAAGGCCGCTTAGACATCTTCCTTCGGTATACACAAATTCGGGAACTCCTATAGTCGCAACGCGCTCAGGGTTTTCTACACTGCGTTGTTCCGCATAATGATGTAGTCGTCAGTAAGAGTAATCTGGGCGTCCTTGACAAGCGGGACATCACATTCTATACCCGCGTTCAGGATCTGAACCAACCTCAAGTGCCTGGCAATTTGAGGTTCCTCACGTATAAGTTACGGCACGACATTTCATGGTCGTTTAATCGCCATGCGGGCCAATTCCATCCTAAATTGAATCTGACCAAAGATGCCGGATCAGTCGCGTGCCGATTGGAGCCCTCGTTTGGGATGTGAAACCCGAGTTAAAATCAGTCCCCCCGACGGAATGAGCATCTCGCTATCAGCTTGTGGTAAAGGTCGAAGTGTCGAACCTGTCTCGCAGAGGCCAAATTCACGCTCATTTTGGGCTGTGTACCGCACGATTAAAGCGGTGGTCTTTCAGGACCCGGATTTTGGCGTGGGTTCTTAACTATCTGATCGGGTTGCAAGTGAAGCCGCGGTTGCGTTGACGTCCGGGTTCCTTTGCCGCTTTCAAGTTTGCCTTGCAATTTATTCCAGACCGAGGGTATTATTCTCGCGAATCTGGGCTGCTGAGTAAAGCTGATCTGCGGCAAACGACAGTTTTCAGCCATGCACACGTGTTCTGGAAGCATGACCCAGCCGATTTCTGCGCAGTTCCGGCACGGCTGACGTTGCGCCCTGATAGAAGGCCTTGCTAGCTTCACATTTCTTCGCATGTTTGAAGTTTTTCCCTGAAGCAAGGCCACAACCCGGTTCGATTTGTTTCCCCAGATCCTTTAGCTGAAGTCGCGAAGTTTTACACAACAAGGGATATGACTACGTGCGGCAAATGCACGACGTGTGTCGGCACCGCATGGCTGGAAGTTCCACGATTTCACAGGAGGAGACGCGATGAACAATCTGTTAGGTCGTTTCAATAGGCTGACTTCCTGCCTCGCTTCCATAGCAGGTGTTATCGGCATTTCCGTTCTGATGCTCATGCGGCCGTGCGCCGTCATGGCTCAGAACGATGTGGGTTCCATAGTAGGATTCATTACCGATCCAACCGGAGCAGTTATACCTGATGCTCACGTCACCATCGTCAACGAGGGCACCGGTGAAGCCCGCAACGTCACGACCGATGCTCAGGGCCACTATGCCATCCCTAACCTCGCGCCCGCCATCTACACCATGAGCGCCGAGGCCAAGGGCTTTGAGAAATATGTGAGCACACACAACCGGCTGGCATCGAACACGACGATCGAAATCAGCGCCAAGCTCCCTGTCGGACAGGCGACCCAGACCGTACAAGTCAGCAGCACCGCGGACGTGCTGCAGACCCAATCAGCCGCCATCCAGAGCGAGGTAACGGGAACACAGATTCAGAAAGAAGAGCTCAACGGCCGCAATCCCCTCTACATGGCGCAGTTGCTTCCGGGCGTGGTGAGCACCGCCACGATGGCTGACTTCAACTTCGCCTTCAATAGCGGCGACACCTTTGAGGTGAACGGCGCGCGGCAGAATGACACCAAGTACACCATCGACGGCGCCATGGCCTCCCGCACCCGCGGCGACAGCCAGATCATTGCCGGCGCTAACGTGGACTCTGTGCAGGAGATGCAGGTGCTCACCGGCGACTACTCCGCCGAGTATGGAAGCGCCTCGGGGGCCCAGATTCGCGTGATCACCAAGAGCGGCACTCGCGACTTTCACGGCGCTCTGTACGAGTACGTGCGCAACGCCGACATGAACGCCAACACCTGGTCGCTCAACCACGCCGCTCAGCCGCGGCAGCAGTTCACCTACAACAACTTCGGTTTCGCCGTGGGCGGACCGGTGTGGGCTCCCAAAGTGCCGGTGCTCGGCGGACTTCGCGACAAGTTCTTCTTCTTCATCAATGAGGACTGGGTCATCTTCCACCAGTCGCTTCAGCAGCTCATGGCCGTGCCGACTACTCTCATGCGGCAGGGTAATTTCAGCGAACTTCTCAGCGCTAATCCGTGGTACAAAACCGGAACCGTGGTGATCGACCCCGCAACCGGCGTGCAAGCCGACTACAATGGCCAGCCCAACGTGCTGCCACCGGGCGAACTGAGCTCCAATGGTCTCGCCATTATGAAGTCGTATCCGACGCCGACTCCAAATTTTTTGCAAGGCGTGGACAACTGGTCAGGAACCGCAGATCAACCGCAAGATCAGCGCAAGGGCCAGATCAATGGCGACCTGCTGCTCGGCAGGCACCACCTCGAGTTCCGCCGCTCCGACAACTCCTACACTGAAATTGCGCCCTACAACCAGAGCAACCCGGATGTACCGCTCTCGTGGAGCCGGCCCAACCAGGACAATTCTCTGGGCTGGGTGTGGGCGATCTCGCCGACACTGGTCAACGAGGCGCACACCAGCGTGAGCATCGATGACGTTTATATCGGCGTCGACCCAAGTGGCATTGGCTACAACAGGAGTACTTTCGGGATCAACTTCCCGTACATCATCACCGGTCCCAAGGCTTCGGAAAACAAGATTCCGACTGCCAACCTGAACGACTCCTTCTCCAGCATCGCGGGCGGGCCTTATCCTTCCCACTCGTCGGGCATCATCTACCAGGACTCCGACAGCATCACCAAGGTGTTGCACAACCACACCATCAAGGCAGGGTTCTTCCTCACCTACTGGGGTGAGAATGACAACGACCAGATCAATGTGAGCACGGTCCCCGGCGGCGCGAGCAACCAGAACGGCACCTTTACTTTTAGCGACAACCACAACGGTTTGAGCGGCGGTTCCGGCGTCTCCCTGGCCAACCTCTCCCTCGGCCTCGCCGACGCCTACACCGAGATCGGCACCAAGGCCTTTACCGAGTGGCGCGGTTGGGTCTACGAATATTTCGGGCAGGATAGCTGGCAGATGACGTCCAAGCTCAATGTGAGTTATGGGGCCCGCTTCACGTCCACGATCCCTGAGCACGCCGAGTGGGACAACGCCGATTACTTCGATCCTGCATCCTATTCTCTTTCCAGCGCGCCAACCGTAAATTCCACCACCGGCAATGTAACGCTGGGCACGGGGAACGCCTATGACGGTATCGTGATTCCGGGTGTCAGTGCCTTTCCGAGCTCGGCTGCTCAACACGGCGTTGCAGCGGCCACTGCTTCGAACAACGCCTGCGCCGGCACGCCTTGCACGAACCTCTTCGCACCGAATTTGCCCAAGCAATACATTGCCTCGACCACGCAATTCCAGCCACGAGTCGGTTTTGCCTATCAGGTGTTTCCCACCACTGTGGTTCGCGCGGGAGCCGGCAGCTTTGTAAGCACCAAAGGGCTACTGGACAACGTGTTTCCGGGCGGCAACTCCCCCTTCCAGCCTACGGAGACGGTTTACAGCAGCGGCAGCACCGACCTGGTCGACAATCCCGGAGTCACCATCACCCCGGGCATCGAGCCGGCACTTACCATCACCAGCCTCAACCGGCACCTCGTTCCGCCCACGCGCTGGAACTGGAACCTGACCATCGAGCATGAGATCCCGAGGGCGCAGTCGGTCTTTCAGATTGCGTACGTGGGAGCGCACGGATATCACAATTGGGACGTTGTCGACATCAACCAGGTGCCGGCCGGCACCCTCCAGGCCAACCCGAGCATCTCAGTCAACTATGTCCGCCCCTATAAGGGCTTGACCTCCATCCAGCAGGAGCAGAGCGGCGTCAGCTCCAACTACAATGCCCTCCAGACCTCCTGGAACAGCCACTTCCGCGGCGGTTCCCTCATCGGTGCCTCTTACACCTGGTCGCAGAGCAGGGATCAAAGCTCCAACTACCGCGACATCGTACCCGACAGCTACAACATGACGAATCTGTGGGGACCGTCTGAGTACGATATTCCACAGGCATTCGTCCTCAACTACCTCTGGTCAGAGCCCACTTTCTTTAAGAAGCAAAGCCTGGCAGGCGAACTTCTCGGCGGCTGGCAGTTCGCCGGCAACGTCCAGACACAGAAGGGCGAGCCCTGCGGCATCGGCACCAACACCGACTACGCCGGCGTTTCGTCGACCGACCTGGGGAGCTTTGGCTGCGGCAGCGAGGGGCAGTTCTGGGTACTGAACGGCAAACCCAGTTATCCGAAGCAATTTGCTGGATTCGCAGGCGAAACCGGTAAGTGGTTCTCAACAACGAATTCAAGCGGCGCGGCCCTTTTCACGCAGCCTACCGCCGGTACCTTCAACCTGCAGCATGGCGTGCGTGACTCCATCCGCCAGCCCGGCTTCCAGAACTGGAACCTCTCCATGATTAAGAGTTTTCCGGTTACCGAGTCCGCGGGCTTTGAGTTCCGCGCCGAGGCGTATAACTTTATCAACCACCCCAACCTGTCGAATCCTCAACTCAACCCCACTTCCGGTACGTTCGGAGAGATCACCGGTAAAAACGGAAACAACCGCACGCTTCAGCTTGGCGCGCGCTTCAGCTTCTGAAGCGGTCGCGAGTCAATCCGGAAGATCTTTTCGCCCGCCGCTGCAGGTGAGGCGGCGGGCGGCAAGACAATTTTGAAAGACGAGACAGGAAATAGAATGCACCCAGCGGTGGCCGTCAGTCGTTCGTAATCGCAGTCCAGAGCAATTCCCGAATCAACGCCGACTTTTTGAGCGCCGTGCAACATCTTCCTTCGGTATACATCAATTCGGGAACTGCTATGGTCGCTCAAGCTGCTTGCGATTTCAGATGTTCGGCGCCGAAACGTTCTCCTTTCTTCGAAAGCGTCAACGTGATGGCCGCGATCTTGCGAGCGTGAGGCGAGCCATTTCCGGCTTCATCCCTTTGTCCGGCAATCCTGCGCAAAAGTCCTGCAGTAGTCCCGCGCGACAACTGGCGCTCCGGGGCGTACTCTTGAGGATCCTCTTCATTTCGCGATTGTGATTTTTGATTCAGACCGCGGATCTGCTGTGGCTTCTTGGATCGCTGCAGCTGCCCGTTCACATAACGATGCTGCACACTGTCGCGGGTTACTGCTGCCAGGTCGCTGTAGATGCATAGCTGCGATGCGCTTGCACTGAGGCCGAGGATGGTTCGCTGCGGCATCGTCGGCTGCGGGCGGATGCTATAATTGGGCGTTTTGAAACGGCGAATGCTAATCGCCGAACTAGAAGGAACTGTGACTTCTGACGGTTTTAATTTTGCGTGGAGCAAAAATGAAATTAATGCGGTCCGACATCACTTGGGCGAGGTAGCCCAAAGTACCGCATTCAAGGGAAGTCTTCGCAGTCAGCAATTTCTTCGCTACATCATAGAAAAGACACTGAAAGGCGAAATCGACAGCCTGAAAGAACGCACGATTGGAGTTGAACTCTTTCGGAGGTCGCCGGACTATGATACGGGCCAGGACGCGGTCGTGAGAGTCACCGCGAGCGACGTCCGGAGGCGGCTTCTTCAACACTACGGACGGTATGGCGACGCTTCTGAATTCCACATCCAGCTCCCTCGGGGTTCGTATGTGCCGGAGATTGTGCAGCACGAGCTGAGTGTGCGTCTAGCAACCGAGGCGCGGTTTGTAGAAGTGTCCGAGGAACCTGCCGGCGGGAAGATAGATTCTCCTTGGGAGCGCGAGTCGACGAAGACACGCGAATATCTTTGGATAGGTATGGCAATCGGTGCTGCTACGTGCCTGATGCTTGTATTGGCCGGGGTAGAGCTGTCCAGCGCGTTCAAATCCAAACCCGCAACCGCCCTTCCGCCTTGGACCGCGATCTTACAGCATGGACATGAGACACAGATCATCACCAGCGATCCGAATGTGGAGGAGTTGCAAGAGCTCACGGGCCACGATGTTTCTGTCTCGGATTATGCCAATCACCGGTTTATTCCAGACGGAACGATACTCACAAGGGATCAGGAACAGTTCTACCGTTTCTATCAACACGCCGATAATGCTGCCGCAGTCGACACACCTCTCGCAGTCAGCATTGCGCGGCTCGTTCCAGGAGACATTTCGATCCGGATTCATTCTGCGCGCAGCCTGCGTCTCACCGACCTGCAGAACGACGACAACGTGATCCTGATCGGAAGTCCACGCTCAAATCCCTGGGCCGAGCTGTTTCAAAATCAGTTGGATTTCCGGTTTGTCTTTCACAAAGAACTGACTCAGGAGATCGTGGAAAACGTACATCCTCGCGCGCGCGAGGATGCACGATATTTGCCGACCGCCCGTGGATTTGCCACTGGAGAGTCATTCGCCTTGGTTGCGCTGGTTCACAACCCGAATCAGTCTGGCCGGGTCCTGTTACTGGCTGGTACGAACGGAGAGGGAACCGAAGCGGCAGGGCACATGGTTACCGATCGCGATCACCTTGTTGAGGCTCTCAAGTACTGTGGAATTTCCACCAGCGGGCCTGTTCAGGATTTTGAACTGCTTCTAAAACTTGGGACACTGGCGGGGTCGCCTAGTGTCACGAATATGGTGGCGTGCCACCTGCTTCCCAGCCGCAGTTCGCGATAACCTCTTCCGGTCTCTCTCAATTTTCCATTTTGATTTATTGACCGGCTGTTGATGCCGCGAGGACGAGGCCATTCCTCACCGGCCTCGCACTACGACGGCGGCATGGGCCTGTACGCATTCTATGTGATTTGCAATGACGCTGGCAGAGGGAAATGAGCCGCCTGGAGCGGAGGACGCTTACTAGAGCGGTTTCACAGTTGATATGCCCTTGCCGAAGCCGCGGAAGGTGGCATTTTCTTGAGGAAAATGCCACTTTGCAGCAGTGGCTTCGGGATATAGCAACTGTGAAACCGCTGTAATATACGGGATTCGAAATCAATGTGGGGAATGTCAATGCCCTCAACTGCCGCTTTTCATCAAGAAAATGGCACGCTGCACATTTTCAGATTCCTCGCAGTAATTCTGAATCCGGCCTGGGTAGCTACGGTTAGAAGCGTTGAGGGCGAGATTCTCACGTTTATTCAATGACATACATCGCTGTTAAGGACTGTGTCTAACCTTGCCGAAACAGCCTTCGCAGGGCGTAAGGTGTCCTGAATGAAATGGAAGGCTAGAGCAGTTCCCGAATTAACGTCGACTTTTTGAGCGCCGCGCGAGGTGGCCTTTTCTTAAGAAAAAGCAACCTAAACGTCTACCTTCGGTATGCACAAATTCGGGAACTGCTATAGACGTCGGTTGCAAATCTTATCTGTGGGCAGTTCTCGATTTCGGCGATGATCGGGGGATTTCGTGAGTCTGAGATACCGGTTAAGTTGCGCGGCAGTGTGCCTGGGTGGGCTGCTTTCGTCGCTCTTTGTAAACGTCTACGCACGGCAAAACGACGGGCCGGTGCCGGCTTCTCCGGGCAACGCAAATGAATCTGACGGCACGATCCGCATTTCTGCGGATGTGAGAGGCACGCACAAGCCGCTGGTGCACTACTGGAGTTCTGTCGTCGGCGCCGGACGCGCCAACGAAGGGCTTCGAGCAACATGGCAGGAGGAGCTGGAAACAGCGCATCGGTATGCGGGATTCCGGTACGTGCGTTTCCACGGACTCTTCCATGACGACATGTTCGTCTACCGGGAAGATAAGAATGGTGAACCGATCTATAATTTCCAGTACATCGATGATCTGTTCGACCGCATGCTCGCAACGGGAGTCCGGCCGTTTGTCGAACTCAGTTTTGTTCCCAGCGAACTTGCGATCGTGAAGAACACCACTTTCTGGTGGCACGCCAACGGCAGCCCGCCCAACGATTACAACAAGTGGGCGGACCTGGTTCGTCACACGGTAGAACACTGGGTTGCGCGGTACGGCATCGACGAGGTGCGCACCTGGTACTTCGAGGTTTGGAACGAACCGAACCTGACGGACTCATTTTTCAGAGGAACGCAACAGCAGTATTTCGAGTTGTACAAGATTACCGCGCAGACGATCAAGGCCATTGATCCCGATCTGCGCGTGGGCGGCCCGGCTACCAGCAATTTTCACATTGACGAAGACGCTCTGAAGGCTGCGCAGGCATCGGGCAAGCCATTCGATGCGATGAGCATTCCCTGGAAGCCAATTTGGATTAACGAATTCCTCTCCTACTGCAAGGCGCAGAACCTCCCGGTGGATTTTGTTTCGACCCATCCCTACCCGCAGGATTTTGCAATCGACGAACCGGGCGGGGCTACGCAAGGCCATTTTCGAAGGAGCATCAACTCGACGCGAGACGATCTGCGTACTCTGCGCAAGATGATTGACGCCAGTCCGTATCCCCACGCAGAAATCCAGCTCACGGAGTGGAACTCCAGCCCTTCGCCGGTCGACCATACGCACGATTCCCTGGCGGCAGCCAGCTTTATAGCAAAAACGAATCTGGAATCCATCGGGCTGGTTGATTCTCTTTCCTACTGGGTCTTCACCGACGTGTTTGAAGAGAACCGGAAAACAGACTCGGTCTTTCATGGTGGATTTGGATTGATCAACTATCAGCAAATCGTCAAGCCGGCGTTTCACGCCTATCGCATGATGAACGAGCTTGGAGACGAACTGGTGGCGCAGACTGAAGGGGCGATTGTCACGCGCGACCACCTCTCGGGCCGCGTGTCAGCGCTGGTGTACAACTACCCGGTGGAAGAGAAGATTTCACTTCCGGTCACCGATACGGTCGAGGAGGCGGATGCCATCGATGCGAGTGGAAGCGCGCGAAAGCTGCAGCTTCATCTTGAAGGACTGCCGGCTAATGCATCGTTCCTGGTTGAGACACTCGACCGCAAACATGGCAATGCCGTCGCCGCCTGGGAACAGATGGGCAAGCCCGAGCCGCCCAATCCGGCGCAGACAAAGACGCTGCGCGAAGCAGCATGGAATACAAAAAAGGAGTTCATTCGAGCGGACAATCAAGGAAATCTAGACGTGCAGAGGCCCATTGACGCGTGGAGCTTAGTGTTGTTGAAACAGCTTTGAGTTGGTATTGCTTCAAAGGGCGCTGGAGCGAACCGGATTGCCTGACAACACGTGACATGCAACCAGACTGATGTTGTTTGGAGAACCAGCCATCGTATCTACCTGGAGCAGAAGTTCAAAATGCGATTGAGGACCTGAACGTGAGATACCGCAGTTTTGCAAGGCGGCCGAAAGGCGGGACAGGTCCGTGACGAACTCGCCCGCAGCCTCAGTTCCTTCGGCATTGGCGCCTGCAAGAAGCATCATCTGGCCATTCTGGTCGAGGTTCTGAACAACGGCGATGATCGCAAAGGACTTTCCAGTCCCGCCACCCAGGGCGGTAGGAATGTATTGCGGAAGCTCGCGGGCCCGGGGCCGGACATTGCGGATGATTTCCTGATTCGAGGCCCTGTCGTAGATGAAGCGGAAGTCAAGCTGATCATCGAACAAAGCCGACCATGGATTAGAACGAGGACTTCCCAGCAGGATGTAATTGTCGTCGGTCTTCAGGTCCGTTAAGTCGATGTTCCGTGCGGCCCGCACGCCGATCGTAGCCGAAGCTTTCTGAGCCAGAGCGCCGATGCGGGCGGCAATATGGGCATCCACATTCGCAGCATTATCTCCGGAAAGAAGCTGACGGCAGAGCTGGATAGTCTCCGGGGGCAGGCTGGATGCGTCGGGGATGTAGTTGTGATTGGCGTAATCGGAAACGGTAATGGAGCTGCGGCAGAGATCCTGAACTGTCGCGATATTCGGATCGCTGGTAATGAGATGCGTGAGGCGCGCGGAGGAAAAGAATGCTGACCAGGGAAACACCGAGCGCGGCGAGTGCGCGCTGGTGGACTGGTACATCCAAAACATGACGCCAGCGAGAACGACGTTTACAACGGTGAGAGCCAGGCCAACCGCAAACCAGTTGCGGCTGCGCGACAGAGTTTGTCCAGCAATGGCGAGGGGGTGAGCCACGGCTTTGGCGTGTTCCTGAACCTGGCCGTCCTGAGAAGGCCCGATGTGTTCTGTCGCGGGCATGCTGCGAGATGCAGCGGTCAGGCTGTGCATATCTTTCTGCCCGTTTGGGACCCGCGCAATTTCCGGAACGTAGGATCCCTGGGGCAGGGTGATGCGGAAATCCGAGTCCGAACCGTATGTGCCGTAGTGCTGCAGGAGCCTGCGCCGGACATCGCTCGCTGTCACGCGAACGATGGCATCCTCGCCGGTGTCATACGACGGAGCGCGCTCGAACAGCTCAACTCCGATCAAGCGCTCTTTCAGCGAGTCGGCGTGTCCGGCGACGGTTTGCTCAACAATGAACTTCAGAAACTGGCCGCAGCGATGACTGCCCTTGAACGCAGCTCCTTCAAGCACATCGTTCAGGTGCCGCCGGAGCGACGCGAGTTCTTCCTCCGTTTCAATGATTTTCGGAGGGCCCGAAGCGCGCGCGTCAGCTGGATGAAAAGATTGCATAACAGGTTTTAGACAGCAGCGATTTTATCACCGGCCTCGTTCGTGTGTCGCCGGAGGGCTGCGGCGGAAAACCCGACGATTGCCGGCACTGT
>JASHVE010000001.1 GCA_030039675.1 Acidobacteriaceae bacterium
ATAGCTACCGGTTATGTCAACGGCCTGGCGAACTGGTACCAGGGCGGGCGTATCGACTACGACATGAACGAGAAGAACCAGATCAGCATCATCGTGGCCTTCGGCCGCCAGGCCAGCACGGGCCCCAACTCTTCCGGCGCCGCCAACCAGCTCGGGCCCCCGTTCAACACCAACCAGTCCTACACGCCCAAGACCACGGTCGACATCGTAAAGGACACCTTCACGATCAATCCGCACATGGTGAACGTGGCTGCGGTTGCCTTCGGCCGTTACAAGAGCCTTTCGGTAAACCCGAACGACGCGCCGCAATACGCGGCCAGCAATACCGGCCTTCTGGGTACGCCCACAGGCCAGGCCAGCTACTTTCCGCTCATCTCCTTCTCCGGCAACACGAGCTGCCCTCCGTCATCGGGCGGCGGCGTGGACAACCCCTGCAACGAAGGTGGGTACGACTGGAACCAGAAGGTCAACAACACCTTCAACGCCTCTGACAATTTTCAGTGGCAGTTCGGCAAACACGAGCTTACCTTCGGCGCGCAGGTGGTGGAGGTGCAGTTCAACTATATCAAGAACGAGACCTTCTCTTCGCCTCTCACATACACGTTCGCGAACACGCAGACCGGGGGCTGGTCATCGGGCACAAGTCTGAACAGCACCAGCGGTTCCTCCGTCGCCAGCTACATGATCGGTGCGGTCAGCTCCAGTTCGATCACGGTCGGCGTCCCGGGCCTGGGCTCGCGCTGGCTCAATCCCTCCTTCTGGGCGCAGGACGATTACAAGATCACTCCCAAGCTAACGCTCAACGCTGGCCTGCGCTGGGATATCTGGCCCGCGATTCACGAGGTCCACAATCTCATCACGTGGCTCAATCCTACGGCCACCAATTCCGTTACCGGCAATTTAGGCACGCTGGCCTTTGCGGGCGGCGGTTCGTCTGACGGCTACCACACCGGCTTGCCCATTCCGTCGTCGACCTTTTATGGCAACTTCGCCCCGCGGGTAGGATTCGCCTATGCATTCAACGACAAGACGGTGATCCGCTCCAGCTACAGCCTGGACTTCGCTCGCGGCGACTGGACCAGCGGCAGCCAGTCGGGATCGCCTTCCACCACCGGCCTCACTCCATCGGCGACCGCTGCTGCCGGCACCGTCGACCAGCCCTCGTTCTACTGGGACGGCACGGCCTGCTCCAACGGGACCGCCGACGGTGTGGCCTGTGGCTGGACGGGGTCGATCGCTGCGCCTGCTCCTCCTGCCGGCGGTGCCAGCCTGGCTGAGTTCGGCACCAGCGAGACCACGGCGCTGACCAACTCCGGCGCGGTGAGCCCGACTTACTGGGATCCGCACTACGGCTCGCGCACGCCTGAGTACATTAACTGGACATTCGGCGTTGAGCGCCAGCTTACGCCCAACATGTCCATCTCCATCAGCTATGTGGGCAGCGAAGGCCACTTCCTCTCGACGGGGAGTAACAAGGCCATCGGCGCGCGCAACAACGAACTCCCTGAGAGCCTGCGTGCGCTGGCTGGCTACGTTGTCACTGGTGGCGTGGCCACTCCGTGTTCCGGATTCTGCTCTGGAGACCTGCTTGGCCTGACTGCTGGATCCTCGGCTACTAACCCGATGTCCAACATCGCTCTCGCCACAGGGCTCGGCTTCACGCCGCCCAATCCTTACAACGCGTCCAACGCTACCTACTACTACAAGAACACCGTTGCCAGCTACTTCGAGCCGTTCCCGCAATATAGCGGCGTTAGCGACACCACGGGCTTCATGGGCAACGAAAACTGGAATGCGCTGGAGATCAGCCTGCGGCAGCGTCCTTCGCATGGCTTCAACATGATGATCAACTACACCTACTCCAAGTCCATCGACGACCTGGGCACCTTCCGCGTGGGAGACAACGATCGCCTCGATCGCTCGATCTCTGCGGCCGATCTGCCTCAGAACCTCGTCGGCACCGTGGTGTACCAACTGCCCGTTGGCCGCGGACATTGGATGGGCGACAACCTGATTTACCGCTCGATTATGAGTGACTGGACGGCTTCGGGCATCTTCAGCTACCACTCGGGATTCCCGATCGCTGTCACCGGAAGCGGTTGCGGCGGCTCCAGCATTCTCAACCAGTGCATGCCCAGCGTTATTGCCGGCCAGGCTGGCCGTCAGAACGGCGCTTATGGCAAAAACGTGACCTCCGCGCCCGGGTCTCCGAATTACATCGGAAACGTTCAGTACATCAATCCAGGTGCATTTACCGTGGCAACCGCAGGAACCGCCTCGAACTACGGAACCTCGGTGAATACCACCTCTACACAGGCTACCTACGTCGGAGATGGGCCGGCTCTCTATGTTCCCGGCAATGCTCCGCGCGTGGGAGCTCTCAACGTATGGGGCATGGGTTACTACGACGCGGACGCGGCCATTAAGCGCACTTTCCCCGTGTACCATGAGTACAACCTTGCATTCGAGCTGGATATGACCAACGTGACCAACCATACGGTGTGGGCATCGCCGAACGCCGTAGTCAACGGAGGCGCGTCGTTCGGAACGATCACGGCTCTCAGCTCTGCCTATTCACCGCGCGACGTGCAAGGTTCGCTGCGAATCAACTTCTAACCCTTTCGTCCGTATTCTCAAAAAGTGCTGCCGGCGGACCCGGCAGCACTTTTTGTTGGTTTCATAACAAAGCAGGAAGATCGATGATGGATAAAGAGGTGTGGATTTGAAGTCTTTGCGAGCCGTAAATCGCTGTTCATTCGCGTGGAAAGCCGTGCTTTCCGTCGCAACGCCGCTACTTGTGTTTTTCTGCACACAGGGGAAGGC
>JASHVE010000226.1 GCA_030039675.1 Acidobacteriaceae bacterium
GCACTTCGTGTTTCGCACGGTACTGTGGCTCAACGAGCTCTCCCCGCTTCGCTCAATCCGCTTTCTCGACAATGCCGTCGAACGGTTGTTTCTGCGCAGAGTGGGCGGAGGATATTTCTTCTTGCATCGTCTGCTGCTCGATTACTTCGCTGCGATGCCGCAGACTGATGCTCAGGCCGAGCCGGCAGCCGCGGAGAGAAGGATCAAGGCCGCGGAAGAGACGACTGTGGATAGTCTTGAAGTGGCCGACCCAGAGGCAGCGAACGTGCGTGAGGAGGTCGTGGCCGCAACGGAGCGGCCTGATCCCGACCCAGTTACGAAGAAGCGTGAGCGCTCCACACCCGCTGCAGCGCCGCGAGAGAAGCGGCTCCCGATTCGGCGGGTTCTGACTGCGGGCGGTATGGCGCTGGCCGGCGGAACCGCGGTGGTATTCCTTCTGCTCGTGATTCCGGCGACGCGCCCCGGCGTTCTAAATCTCGCCGGCGTTGTCTGCGATGTATCTTCACCGAGTGGACGGCCTGAGGCCGTGCGGTTCTTTGAGCGTGCCGCGGCAGCAGGGAACATCTACGCGATGGGCAATCTTGGGCGGTCGTACAGCCAGGGCCGGGGAGTCACGAGAGACCTGAAGAGGGCGGCGGAGTGGTATTCGCGCGCCGCGGCGAGCGGAAACATCTGGGCGATGGATCACCTCGGCCAGATATACGAGAAGGGTCAGGGGGTGGAGCGGGACGATCAGAAGGCGTTCCGGTGGTTTGTGAAAGCAGCCAATGGTGGCAACGGGAGTGCCTCCTTTGATGTGGCTTACGCATACGACAGCGGAATCGGAATAGCGCCGGATTATGGTAAAGCGCGCGAATGGTATTTGAAATCCGCTGCTCAAGGAAACACCTCCGCGATGGGGAATCTCGGCAATATCTATCACAACGGGCTAGGTGTGCCGCAGGACTACCAGAACGCGCGGGAGTGGTATGAGAAAGGCGCTTCAGGCGGCGACGCCTACTCAATGGATCGGCTGGGCGATTTGTATTACGGTGGGCATGGTGTGGATCGCAACTACGTGAACGCGCGCGAATGGTATGAGCGGGGAGCCAAGGGCGGCAATGCATGGGCCATGTACAGCCTGGGATATCTCTACGAGTATGGACAAGGCGGCAAGCAGGACTACCAACAGGCGCGCGAGTGGTATCAAAAGTCCGCAACGGCAGGCAATGCAGCGGCCATGTGCAATCTTGGCTACCTGTATGACAAGGCGGAAGGCGTCAACCAGGATTACTCGACGGCGTTCTGGTGGTACACCAAGGGCGCGCTTGCCGGCAATGTCCCCGCGATGAACCTACTCGGGAGCATGTATGACGCCGGCCACGGCGTAAAACAGGACTACAAGATGGCGCGGAGTTATTACGAGTCCGCCGCGAGCAAAGGGAATGAGTATGCCATGTATAACCTTGGGGTGCTCTTCGAGAAGGGGCATGGAGTGACAGCCGACCTTGCCAAGGCGCGCGAGTGGTACACAAAGGCTGCGGCAGCGGGCAGCAGTGGGGCGCGGTCGCGCCTCGAAGAGCTTTCTAAGAAGCTCCATTGACGGCCCGCTGGTTACCGCGAGATGCTCAGGGTGATCTTCCAGTCGTGAATCTCCGGTTCCAGCATCAAGAAGATTCCGGCAATCCAGAGGACATGGCCGATGCCCGGCGTGAGTCTCGGCCCTAGCTGAAAGACAAATACCCACATTAGCGCCGTGCACACGAGAATGGCGACTGCCAGGACCGACTGCAGCCCGGGGAGACGGTGTAGCAGACGCAGCAGCAGGTAGAGCAGGACCAGCGGGTTGATCACTCCTCCGACCCCATAAGCGCTGTTGATATAGCGAAGCGCCAACCACGCGCACATCCATCCAACGTAAGTGCCGTTCCTTCCCGTACCGGCGTAGACGCCGGGCAAGAAGAACGCGATCGCGTAGAGTGCGAATCCCATGAGGATGCTAATGGGAAGGGTGCTGTACCGGGCTGGCGCATCGTTGCGGACGGCTGCTCGCGCTTCCGGTTTCCTCAGGAGACCGGCGCCGCCGGAACCAGTGTGCTCGGCTTGAGGCATTCGTCACCCCACAGGCTTACAGAGTGAGTTGTTAACAGCTCATACTACTTGGAAGCTCGCTTCGCGATCCTACCTGCTCAGCCGGAGCGCGCATCATTTGGGGCGAAATCCTGGTGCCGCGGTTCGAAGTCAGCGCCGTTTTCAAAGGGCGAGGAAGAAGCCGCTTTCGTTTCATGGTTCTACCGCTAAACTCGCAGTGCATGCGCAAGCCAGGCCGCATTTCACGCGCAACACAGAATCTGGAGAAATCACGAGGGGAGAGGATATGAATGCAGTAAGTATAGCTCCAATATGATCGTTCGCGAGCCTCGTAAGCTAGGGCGTTTCAGGAAATAGTGTTGGGTCTTTGCCGGTGTGCAGGCTTGTCGTTCCGTGTTGGTCGCGCCGACTCGGCCTCGTGGTTCCACCCCACAGCATTTCCTATAGCATTTCCGGAATTACTGTAGACCGAAAGCATGAACTCAAGTGGCTTTGTCATCAAGAAAAAGCCACCTTTCACTGCTCTCAAAAAGTCTATATGTATTCCGAAAATGCGCTAGCGGTCTGGTGGCCAGCCGGCAGATGAGCTTTTCGCGCGCTGGATGGATTGGGCGTGCAACACACCCTTCGCGTCATATGATCCCAACACATTCACAGCGCGGCCTACGGCCAGAATTATCGTGCGATAGCTCCGAATCGCTGACGTGGTGTCCACTTGCACCATGCGCTGTTCACGCGCCTCAATAGTAATCTGCGAGCCATCAACGTGACGGATGATTCCGTAGACCTGGTGTAACGAACCAGCGGCAGAGCTTGTGGTGGACGTCTGAGAAAGTGGCTGAACTTGTCCACCCCACGCGATTATCGCGCAAGTGTTCCATGCAACCGCCGCTGTGCTCGCGACAATGATGAGTCGAATCCATTTCATTGTTTCCTCCGTTCCTCTAATGCAGTCCGAAGATGCTCAGCTGCTTGTTGCTGGCGACGTACACCTTGCCATTCGCCACGACAGGAACAACGTTGGCGTTGCCGCCGGTATTGGGCCACGTGCCCGCCGGTTGTGCAAACAGCTGCGTAAGCTCGTTGTTGCCGCCGGACAACCTAGCGTCGAATGCATAAAGAAGCAACTGGGGTGGGTTGCTACTGCTGTCCGCACGGGAGACCGCCCAGATGATCGCATCTGCGTTCCGGTTCGACGACACAGTGGTGAAAAAGCCGCTGTCCTGCACACTGGCCCCGCCCACTACTGGCGACGTTCCCTCATGGACGAGCGAGATATCCGGTGACGTCCTAACCTCCCAGATCATCGCTCTCGCACCTCCGCTGCTGACGATTTTTCCTTTACCATCGGACTCGAAATAAGACGGTCCGCACCAGCAGGCGCCAATGTTGGCTTCCGCCACTACGTTGTCCGAGCCCTCCGGACCGGTGCCGAAGCCTCCTAGGTGGTCGCGATTTAACAAATACATCTTGCCGTCCTTGCCCGCCGCACTAACCAGATGCGGCAGCGGGCCGGGTTGGTCGGGCAGCAGCAGCGCGCCACCTGAGCCGAAATCTTGATCCACTTGATCGAGGTAGGGCATGTCCCAGGGGGTGAACAGATCATGCACCTGGCTGAGATCTGGCCGCATGCGCACTACGCTGTCCTGGATGTTGGCATAACTCGGCGTCCCGCTGTAGGTGGTATAGTACGCACCGGCAAGATTCGAATCGGAATTCCCAGTGACAAAGTACAAATGCCCTCCGGGATCGGCGGCTACACCGTAACCCGACATCCAGACAGAGGAGAGAAAGAAGTTGGCGGGCGATGTACCGAGCTGATTGTTCAACTGATTCGCCGGCAGAGGCGTCAAGGATCCGGCCCGCCAGCCCAGAAGCCAGCCGTGAGATGCAGATCCTCCCCAGTCACAGAAGCTGCCAAAAGCTGCGTAAATATTTCCGTTGGCCTCAAGCAGCCCCGGACGCTGGCGCTGCCAGCCCGCGTTGAACTGGAAAGTCGTGCCATTGGTTAGCGCGTGGGTCGCCGTGATCTGAACTGGAGGGACTTTGTCTGTGAGATCGCTCAAGTTAATCTCGTGGATACGGTAGATTGGGATGCTGCTCTCGTAGGTATAGATGACCGCATACATGACGTTACTCGGCAGGTCGATCACCGGCGTGCCATTGATTCCAATATTTGGGCCGTTGTTTCCACACCCATATGCTGGGACCGTAGGGTCAGTGAGAATGGGAACCGGCGGTCCAAAATTCTTGCTCAGGAGCACCGCGCCGCTTGTGGTCTCAATGGCATAGATGGTGTCCCCTTCTGTCGCGACGTAGACCACGTCGTGTTTGCCTGGGCTGCCCCCCGCTGTGATCATTTCATCCGGAACGACAAGAGGTTGTGCGTCCACCTGATCATCAAGTGTGACGGCCTGGAGCAAGCCGAAGTGAGAGCCGGCAACTTTGCGCGGTGTCAGCTGATCCTCATGAGAATTCCATCCGGTTCGCAGGTTGTCGTAGTGATAAGTCGTGACAGCGTGTGGCTTCCCGTGGCATGCAGACATGAAAACCATCGAGACCGCCATCACGGTCAATATTGTGATTGAGCGCAAGAGTTGTTGACGCTTAGGCATAGCGAATCCTCCTCAAATCTCGGAATGGTCTTTTCGTTTTAGGAAATGAACTGACAAGCCTCGCTGCGTAGTGACATGACACCTCAAGGCGTTTCGTCTGTTTTTCATCGTGGATCCAATCAACTCTCCCCCCCGGAACCGGGCCTTGTCCTGCAACAAGGGAAAATCGTGGAAGGACCGGGATTCCTCCCGGCCCGGTGCCAGCCAAATGAACATGTGCGGACTTTCAACTGAGACTCCAAGGAAAGGATGGGGGAGCCTACGTGGATTAAAGGCAAGGGCTGGCGGTTGAAGGAATTGTATGCCGCTGGAAACCGCATTGTGCCTGTGAATTAGAGTCTTTTTAGTAACAGGGCTGTTGACTGCTCCGACAACAGATCGGAGTCAGCGTTCTGCTGGTCTGTGGGCATTGCGGAACCCAGATAAAGCCGGGGTTTAACGCCTGCGCTGCTTGTGGCGCCATGTATCTGAAGCAGTCAGGCTGCATCGGTCAACTCTTTGCGCTGGTGGGAGTCCTTGCTATCGCAGCGAGCGGAATTATCTTGATCGTCTATTTGATTGGTCCGAAGGATCAGGTCCTGGCGGTACTTGGAATGGTGCTTTTCGCCGCGGGTTGCGTGATCGTGCTACTCGTTAGGAAGACCGCGCGCCGCCAATGGTTTCGGAAGTTGTAGTGTGCTCTTACGTGCCCCAATCCTTGAGGCGAATTGAGGAGTCTGTCCGCTACACTGTCGGAATGCGCGTCCTGGTCAACGTATCAAACTACGAAGGCCAATGGACGGTGCGCACCATCCACGAAAACGCAAATACTCCCATCGGCCCTTTCGTGAACCTGGCTGGCAAGGAAACGCTGCGTAAGCTGCTGCGCTCCATCGGTGCAACTGAAGTGTCGATCGCAGAGAGGGAGCGCGACCTTCACAACTGGGGCCATGGTGACCTCTGGGTTGATTTGATCCCCGGCGGCAAGAATCTGCCGCGCCTGGAGGCGCCCTGGAATGAGGGTTTGATCGATGGTTAGTGTTGTCGTGTCCTTATAGTGCGTCGCTGGCCAAAAGGTGTTCATCGGGACACACTACAGACCTGAGCGGATGTATCGTCCGCTGTTGGACAACAATTCAATTCGCCTTCTATGCTTTTCGCTCTTTAGTTTGGGTGACGACAGCGCTGGCAATCGCCATGATAAAAAAGAGAACGGCCCCTTCGAGAAAGGTCCGGTAGGACAATGGATAATATTTTCCTCCCTGAATGCCGGGCTCGACTGCGAGAATACCCACCCAATTGAGCGCGCGCATGATGAGCGCGATAGCGGTGCTGACAATGCCGATCCAGAACGCAGATGTGGTTAGCTGTTTTCCCATGTTTCCCCCTTTGACGAGATTCGTTGAGTTTGGGGGAGGGGACTGATTATCTCATAACCGTGTCGGACCGGCCGCGTCCATCGCGAGATGCTGCACAAGAACGTGGTGATCATCGAATCGACCCGTTCGCGCAGGCCAACGACATCCTTGCCCTGCGCCAATGGATGGTGGAAGAAGAGGCGGGCGAGCTGTGCCGCTCCACGCTCGACGAGCCCGCCGAGAGCCCCAGCATCAAGCTGGCGTAGCCGAAGCCGTTCGCGGGCGTTCAATGCCAAAGCCACTGCCGGCTAGGCAAGCCTGCATTGGCGCCCGGCGCAACTCCCTTCAGCGTCCAAATTCACGGTCACCCATTCTTTTGGGTACCAGCGTTTCCCTTCAAGTGACCTTGGTAGCGCTGCAAAATCCTGCAACGTGATTCATTGGGACAGAGATTCGTGATAATCAGGACCAGATGTACAGGAATCTGCGCTGCCGCACTTGCAACCTTGGTCGTCCGAATGATTCGCGAGCTCAGAGTAGTTGATGGTTCCCTCGCAACATTCCGGCCTTCTCTCAAACGCGGCGCCAAGTTTAGCCTGCCCGAAAGGACGCTAGTATGAAGAAGTTGCTCCATTGCGCGCTCGTGGCGATGGTGTTGGCCTTGGGAGTTAGCTCTCACGCTCAGGTCGGTGGCGGACCGCCGCCCCCACCGCCCCCGCCAAGCACGCCTCCGCCGCCACCGCCACC
>JASHVE010000227.1 GCA_030039675.1 Acidobacteriaceae bacterium
GGGCAGTGCTCCCGCCGTTACTCCTAAAACATCGAAGCCAAAGGTGGCAGCTCAGCAGGTCACTTACCTGGACTACAACCGAGAGTCCTACGAAACAACGAGTTAGTGCGGCTGATATAACTGCGAGTTTATTGGCAATTTTTACATAATTTTAAAGTTAACAGTCACCGACTCTTTAACCGATCTGTATCAACCCGATTGCAACGACTTTGCATCCAGGACTGCGGGCCGATTCAATGACGACAAAAGGTGCGACATCGCGTCGTGCACTCTCGTCAAGATTGATTCGTCAGGAGCGTTGCGTAGATTTCCTGCGCGGAGAGATCAGGGTCAGGTTAAACGATCTCGATCGCAGCCGGTTGTAAGCTACTCGTGTCCTTCCCTGTTAGGCGGCGAAGCGCCACAAACCAGGCCCGTCCGAAGACAGGCCTGGGTGATCTGTGGTGGTTGTGTTGGATTGCACCGTCTCGATCCATATGGCAGTAAGCGGGGCATTGGCGCCTGGATACGCGGGTATCCAGACACAACGAAGTGCTGCATGCTGCGGCCTGTTGTTTGTGATTGGACGCATGACTCCTCCTTGCCGCTCAGCAAGACTGCGGTGCGCTCAAAGGCACGCCCGATTGCTGTGCGGACTAGTGAAATGTAGGTGGGCAGGAGGAAAAAAACTTCCACTCGCCGGGTCTCGTGTTGAATCGATCCCGCGCCTGCGAGTGAGACCGGCGAAGACTAGTCAGAACTCATCAGAGCGCAGGAAGCAGCAGCCTGCGACCGACTCGGAGGCTCCTGATGGCCTGAGCTGTTCATATGCCCTTCTTTTGGGATTATACCATACCCCCTCATGGTTTATATCACAGATTTGCCAGGCAGACAACCTTTGCTAGCGCGGCGTCTTGCATACAGCTTCGCGATCTTGCAATTACCTGGACTATGCCGCATTTTTGTAGATACCCGTAAGGCAGATCCGATATCAAAATTGGTCAGGCAATTTTTGTCGCTAGGGGACGCATCATGCGAGCTGCTGTTTTTGATTCGACATTGGGCGTGCGCAAACCCTGGCTTTCGATCGAAGAGGTCGCGCGGCCGGTATTGCAGCCTGGACATGTTCTGCTTAAGGTGGCCGCATGCGGCGTCTGCCGCACAGATCTCCACATCGTCGAGGAGGATCTCCCTCCGGCGCAGCCGCGGATGATTCCCGGCCATCAGATTGTGGGCGAAGTGGTCGAAACGGCCAGCGCCGATCTGCCCGTCGGAACGCGTGTTGGGGTTTCGTGGATGGGCGGCGTGGACGGTACCTGCTGGTTCTGCAGGCATGATCTCGAAAACCTCTGCGATCATCCGGTATTTACGGGTTATTCCGTGAACGGCGGTTATGCGGAATTTGCTCTGGCGCGCGCCGACTTTGTGTACCCCTTGCCCGAAGAGCTGAATGCCTCGCAGATCGCGCCGCTGCTGTGCGCAGGGATCATCGGCTTTCGCAGCCTGCGCGTTGCGGGCGTTCAGCATGGAGAGCGCGTAGGGCTGTATGGCTTTGGGAGTTCGGCATCGCTCGCGATTCGCATTCTCCAGCACTGGAGCTGCGAAGTGTACGTTGTGACGCGCGGAGAATCGCATCGAAGAGCTGCTGAGGCGCGTGGAGCCACGTGGGTGGGCGACGAGGATGCGAAGCCTCCCGTGGAGCTTGATTGCGCAATTACATTTGCGCCGAGCGGGAAGGTAGTGGTCGCAGCCCTGTCGCACTTGCGCAAAGGCGGGGTGGTCGCCATTAACGCGATTCATCTGGATCAGATGCCCGCCTTCGATTACGACAAGCTGCTTTGGGGCGAGCGCCAGATCCGCAGCGTGGCCAACATGACGCGGCAGGATGCACGCGATCTGCTCGATGTGGCACGAAATCTGAATCTGCAGCAGACCGTCACCGAGTTTTCGCTCGATGATGCGAACGAGGCGCTCGAAGCGGTGAAGAATGAGACGGCGGATGGATCGGTGGTGATTGTTCCTCGCTGAGCCGATGGGTTCAATATGGCAGTGCGCCGTTCAGTAGGCTAGCGCTACGGCGTCGGCGCGCATCTCGCTGCCGGCGGCGTAGACCCGGTTGTTTCCCTGCTTGCGATTTTCAATGCACTCATAACGGCCAAAACCGCCATCGCTCGCGCCCATCGGCCAGCCGAGATCGATCAGGGCTTTTCGGGTTTCTACGGGCACGCCGGCTTCCAGGCGAAGCACGCCGCGCGGCCCAAGGTTGGGCGGATCCTCGCCCATGGTCTGCGACGAGCCTTCATGATGCCAGCGCGGGCTGTCGGCTGCGGCCTGCACATCGAGGCCGTAATCGACGCGATTAACGATGATCTGCGTCTGCCCCTGTGGCTGCATGTCACCACCCATCACGCCGAAGGAGAGCCACGGCACACCGTTGTTCACGGCAAAGCCGGGAATGATGGTCTGGAAGGGACGTTTGCCGGGAGCGTAGATGTTTGGGTGCCCCTCCTGCAGCGAGAACAGCTCGCCGCGGTCCTGGAACATGAAGCCGAGCCCGTCGGCGACCAGACCCGAGCCCATGCCGCGGAAGTTGGACTGAATGATGGAGACCATCATGCCGTCTTTGTCGGCGGTAGTGAAATAAGTCGTGTCGCCGTGACTCGGCGCCTGGCCGGGGTAGACAGGCTCGAGGATGCGGTCGAGGCGAATGAGCTTGGCGCGCTCCTTCGCGTAGTCCTTGGAGTTGAGCCACTCGATGGGGATCTTGGCAAAGTGCGGATCGGCGTAGTAGCGGGCGCGGTCTTCATAGGCGAGGCGCTTGGCCTCGATCTGCACTTGGAGCGACTGCGGCGATTGAAAGCCGAACTCGCGCATGTCGAATTGCTCGATCATGTTGAGCATCTGCAAGGTCGCCAGGCCCTGTGTGTTAGCAGGCATGCCATAGACATCGACGCCGCGATAGCTGGTGACGAGCGGCTCAACCCACTCGGCGTGATGCTCGCGGAGATCCTCGGCGGAGAGCCATCCGCCGATGCGCTTAAAGTAAGCGTCGATGGTTTGCGCGATGGGGCCGTCGTAGAAGACGTCGCGGCCGCCTTCGGCGATCATGCGATAGGTGCGGGCGAGATCGGGATTGCGGCGGACATCATATTCGTTGGGTGCGACGCCGCCGGGCGTATACGTGGCGACGGCGTTGGCCGTCTCTTCTACGCCCGAGCCGGGACGAAGAAATATAGCCATGTTGCGCTTCAGATACCAGCCGATGATCTGCGGCGTGGGATCGCCGGCCTCGCAGGCGTGAATCGCTGGCTCGAAGAGTTCAGCCCACTTCAGCTTGCCGTAGCGCTGGTGCAGAGTCCACCAGCCGTCGAGTGCGCCCGGCGTAGAGACGGTGACGGCTCCGAGGTGGGGAATCACCCCGTTGACAGCACGCGAACGAACAGTAGCGAGAGAGAGCGATTGGGGAGACCGTCCCGAGCTGGCCATGCCGGCGAGCTTGTTGGTCTTCGGGTCCCAGACAAAGGCGAAGCAGTCGCCGCCAAGACCGGAACTGACCGGCTCGACGAAGCCGAGGACCGCATTCGCGGCCACAGCGGCATCTACGGCAGAGCCGCCGCGCTTGAGCATCTCAATGGCAGTTTGCGTGGCCAGCGGATGCGCGGTGCCTGCAGCGCCTGAGCAGCCGAGTGCGGGCGACCGTGTGGAGAAACTCGCGCCGGAGGGCCGGTCGCCGGCATGCACGTCAGAGCGGACGAAGCGCTCTGCGCCCGCGGGCTGAAACTTGGGAAGCGCCGTCTCCGCACCGTCAGTAGGATTGGGTGTCGGGCTTGCCGCTCCGTTTTGTGTAGCGAGGGTGGACCCAGCTACCGCGATAGGAAGTGTCTGAATGAAGGTACGGCGGCGCATCAAAATCTCCCTGCACACAATGTAAATGGGCGCGCGCCTGGTTATGAGACGCGCGCCCAGGGATGGAGCAAGCGATCAGAAGACAAATTTGCCGCTGATCTGAAGCTGACGCGATGAGCCGCCATCGCTGGTGGCAAAGCGGGTTGAGGTGATCTGGCCGAAGGTCGACGATTGAACATTGCCGGAAGGCTGGCCGAAGTTGGGGTGATTGAGAATGTCAAAGGCATCGGCACGCAGATTGAAGGTGAGATGCTCAGTGATCTTAGTGTCTTTCTCGCCGGACAAGTCGAGGTCCGCGTAGCCAGGACCCGTAAAAGCATTGCGTTGCATGGTGCCAAGGCCGGTGTACACCGTAGGCGCTGTAGTTGCGGTTGCGCTTGCTTGCGTTCCCACTACTTCAAGGCTGCAGGCTGAGGTGTAGTTCGTAACGTCGCAGACCGTGCCTCCGTATCCAAGCCCAGTGCTTTGGAACAAGGTCACGTTCGCGATACCGGGCAACTGCTGTTTCCTCCTCACAATGGGACCAACCTGCGTCGCTCGAGGCACGCCGGTGACTCCGTTGAAGCTTGAACTGCCCGCTAAGATGTTGACGGGATTGCCAGTCTGATATTGCATGATCGTAGAAAGCTGGTAACCTTCCTTGAAGCGGTTGCCTTTGAACGGAAATGCGTAGATAGCCGTCCCGGCATAGTGCTGGCGCACGTCGAAGTCAGACAGGCCGTAGTTCAGGTGTGGGTTGTTACTGTCCTCCGGGGCGCCGCCGGCCGCAGTCAAACTACCCTGCGATCCGAGCGAGTTGATGTCCATCGACTTGGTCCATTCGTAGTTCATGCTGAATTGCAGACCATTGCTCATATTCTTGCTGAGCACAGCCCACAGGGCGTTGTAGTCGGAGAAGCCGATGCTGTTTCTCTCTGAGATATTGGAAGCGATGGCCCCACCGGGTCTGACGGGGCTGTTCAGCGAAAGCGCAGTGTAAGGATGCACCTGCGTAGCGCTCGTCGCGCCAACAACCTGATTGGCATTCGTGATGATGGCCAGATGGCGTCCCACCGAACCAGCATAGTAGAGCTGCCCTACCATGTTCCATGGCAGAGCCTGTTGCACATTCAGGTTGAAGCTCTCGATGTAGGCATTCGAGAACTTAGGATTGGTCCAGGAGAGCGAGATGCCCGATGCCGCCGCGTCCTGATACAGGGCGTTGAGCGGGATCGGCGTGGCGCTGTTATACGAAACCGCGGTGCTGAACGGCGGGTTCGAAGCCATTCCCGAAACCGCGCCTGATACCGGCTGATCGACAAGATAGCCATAGGCTCCACGCAGCACAGTCTTGCTCGTACCGAAGAAGTCCCAGGCAAATCCGACGCGTGGTTCGATGTTGTTGTTCTGATTGTATGAAGCGGTGCGCGAGAGACCATTCGTTCCCACCTGGGTTAGCGTAAGATTGCTGGGATTGAAAATGGTCAGGCGGTTTGCACCTTCCACGGGCGTACCGTTCCACTCATAGCGCAGGCCGGCTTCAAGGGTGAAATTGTGAGTGATCTTCAAGTTGTCCTGCACAAATGCGCCGAGAGCGTTGGCGTAGATGCGGCTGTTGACAGTATTGGGTTGAATGCTGAAGACCGTGGCCTCGTCAGTTTGGAAGAGGCTGGTGGGCGTTGTCGAAGTGGTGAAAGTGAGCGTGCCAATGTTCCCGGCAAAGCTGGCCACCAGGTAACGGCGGAACTCGGCGCCGTACTTGATATCGTGTTTGCCCTTGAGCTGGGAGAATGTGTCCGACAGAACGCCGGTGGTGCTAAAACGCCCCTGCGGAAATCCGGAAGGGCCGCCGAAGACCAGGCCGATATCGGAGAGCGTGGTCTGTGGCAAGCCGACATTGCCGGATAGGCCGTCGCCAAGGCCAACGCCATTGGGGCTCGTCAAATTAGCCGGATTAAAGGCGATTGCGATGCGGTTGAATCCAAGGCGCGCCTCGTTGACCATGCTGGGGCTGAAGACGTGCGTCTCGTTGAGGGTTCCGATCTGGCGATGGGCATGACGGTGATCGCCCCAGCCAGGAATTGTATCGCCCTGCAGCGCCGGCTCGGTGCGCACATCGTGCTGGAAAGCATAAAAAGCGTGGAAGCTATCGTTGGCACCCAATTGGTGGAGAAGATCGAGCGTGTTTTGGTTGATCGAGACCGGGCCGGGCGTGAAGGCAACATAATTCGCTCCGCTGTTCGGGAGCGGAATGAGCGCAGCCAAAGCGGCCGCAATGGGCTCGTTGGCCTTATTGGCGGCAATCGCCGTTTGATTCGCCGGCGAAATCACCGTGCTGTTTTGCAGAATGCCCTGATGCTGACGCAGGCCCTCGTAGCTGTAGTAGAAGAAGGTGTGGCCCTTCCAGATCGGCCCGCCCACCGAGCCGCCAAAGTTGTCGCGTATCAGCGGAGCCTTATCGCCTGGAGTACCCAGCGACGCGCCAGTTGCGGGGTTGAAGCTGCGATTGAAGTAGTTGCGCGCGTCGAGGGCGTCATTGCGGAAGTAGTCGAAGGCCTCGCCGTGGAACTGATCCGTGCCGGAACGCGTGGCAACGCTCACGATTTCCCCATCGCTGCGGCCGTACTCCGCGCTGAAGGTCGAGTTATCGACCTTGAACTCTGACGTGGTACTGATCGAAGGCTGGAAGGTGATCTGATTCTGGCTGATGTCATTCAGATTGATGCCGTTGATCTCGAAGTTCACCGCATCTTCGCGATTGCCGTCGCTAAGAAACGAGTTGGCTCCCAGGCCGCGGCTGGGCGAGGTGAGACTGCCTGCGGTGTCGGCGACCACACCACCAGGTGTGAGAACGGTCAGATCGAGAAAGTGGCGTCCGTTGAGGGGCAGATCCTGCACGCTGGCTTTGTCGATGACCTGTCCCACGGTGATAGTCTGCGCTTCAATCTGCGTGTCGGCGCTGCTGACCTGAACAGTCACTCCAGTTGAAGAAACAGCGAGGCGTATATTCACCGTGACTACCTGGTCGACTTCAAGCGTCACTTTGGGCACCGTGTAGGTGCTGAAGCCGCTTGCCGTTGCCTGAATCTGGTAATCACCAGGCTGCAAGGATGGGACCGAATAGATTCCTGCGGAGTCGGTATCGACCAGCCGGTCAACACCTGTTGCCAGGCTATGCACTGTGACATGCGTGTTTGCCACCACGGCGCCGCTGGGATCGGTCACGGTTCCGGAGAGAGTGGCCGTGGATTGGGCCCATGCTCCAACGGCGCATATTGACGACAGAACGGCGAGAGCTAGAAATCGTGTGCGTTTCATTATTGCCTCCAAATGGGTGACATCGAAGATGCCGCGTTGCTCTTATCTGAAAGTGCGGTTTTGATCTGCCTGAGAATTTGGCTTTGCGGTCAAGCTGCAACAAATCTGGGTCGCAAAGAGAGCAAGGAACTCAATACGACTCGGCCGCTACTCTAAAATTAGCGGCCTCTGGAGTTGTTCCGTTCGGATTGCCAAGTGCTCAGATTCGCCATAACGGCGCAAAAGAACTAAGCGCCAGGCGGGAGAGGATTTACCGGAGTATACGAGATATGTGATGGGAGCGCAAGAGCTTTTGCGTTGTCTGGTAATCTCGGAATCCAAAATTGGATACCTTGACGAGATCTCAATTTAAATCAGAACCACTGCAGGGAGCGAGCTCCGCCAGAGAGGTTCCCCACTGCTCGAGTTTCGATTTCAGTTCTTCTGAAATCTGCCTGAAGGTCTTTGCGGTCTCCGGGATTCCGGCTTGCGGCTCCATATAGAGCAGCTTCGGCGCTCCGCAGACGGTCAACTGTTCGAGATTGCGGCCGGGGAGCAGCTTGTTCATCAGATCCACGTCGCCATAGACGGGCACGCCGTCAATCACGACCAGCCGCACATCGGCGAGGGCTGCCTGCACCAGGGTCTGGTAGGGGTCTGTCCCTTTTTTACGGAGCAGAAGCAGATCAGCGTACATTCCCTTGGCCAGAGAGCCAATCTGCTTGTCCGCGGCGGCAAGTTGAGCCGGTATTGCAGTCGCCATGTTTGCGAGGTCAATCTCGCTGAATACCGGCGGATATTGCGCTGCATTCCAGGTAGCTGCATATTTCAATTCCTCAAGCATGCCGTCACTTCCGGTGGGGCTCCAATCAGGAGCAAGAGCTATCTTGACACCGGCGGACTTGGCGGAGCGCACATCGGTCGTTGAGCCGTAGAGCTCAATGTTGCTGCGCGGCGACCAGATGAGGCCCACGCCGGCCTTTGCCATCTCTGCGAAATCCTCTGCGTTGAACGCGGTGCCGTGGATGAAAGAAACGCCGGGACGCAAAAATCCATCACCGTTCTTCGCGAGCATCTGGAATTCTTGCGCGGCGGCTGCATCGGTGGTGCTCCCTTCACCGGCGTGAATCAGGAACGCTGTTATCGCGCCAGACTTGAGGCCAGCGCTGACCTCAGCCTCGGTGCTCAGAGACATCTCGAGGGGATAGATTGTGTACCAGACTTTTGCCTGGTTGAGGACGCTGCCGGTGAACCCGGCGTCGATGTCGAGGTTGCGTACCAGGCCGAGAATGCATGCATTGTCATTGGTGCCATATGTGGGAGCAAGGCCGCCTACAACGGATGTCGCTCCTCCAACGATGGCCTTGATTTCGCCGAAGCGGTCGGCATCGCAGGCCAGCTCGTGATCCGACGTGATGGCGTAGTGCGGCTGCGAAAGCGCGATGGAGTAAGCATCGGTCTGCTGCCACTCGTAGCGATTCCTGAAAGTTCGATTCGGTCGCCAGCGCGGCAGCATATTCCAGGTGATGTGATCGTGCACATCAATCAGGCCGGGGAAGATGAAACTGTCCGTGACAATGGCAGAGTTCTGCGTGCCGGCGGGCGATGCGGAGACATCCTCGATAAGATTTCCGGAGATCGAGATAGATCCGTTCTGCAGAACCTGTGAAGGCGTGACGATTGTGCCTTGCAATGCGAACGGCTGCTGCGGGGAAACGGGTGAGGCGCAGCAAGCGAGCAGCAAAGCCGCTGCCGGGAGATGTCTCACGTGCATAGATCACCTCGCTGCCGATATTTCTACTGGGAATGAAGAAAAGGCCGATTGCCGGGTGGTCCACTCAAGAGTACCTCATTTTCGATGAGGCGCTCTTGATTTGCCCGATTATCGCGCAGAACCTGTCAAGGGCGGGGCGCAGGTCGACTCGCGCAGGATGAAGCGGGTCTTGTACTCAAGATTTGTCTTTTGGGGGGCGTGCTGAATCTCCTCGAGGAGTGCGCGGAAGGCAAGAGCTGCGATTTCGCGTGGAGAGAACTGAATGGTGGTGAGCGCCGGTTGAGTGAATCGACAGATGGTCAGATCGTCGAATCCGATGAGTGCAATATCCTTGCCTGCCTGGAGTCCTCTTGCAGCCAGCGTCTTGAACGCGCCTACAGCAGCCACATCGTTACAACAAAGAATCGCTGTGGGCGGCTTGGGCAGATTGAGCAGCATCCCGATGCCGAGCGCTCCGCCGTCCCAAGTGTGATCGCATTCTGCGACAAGTTCCTTGTCGAAAGGGACGCCCACGAGCTTCATCGCCTTGCGGAAGCCTTCGAAACGCGTTCTCATGCTGCTCCAGCTCAGGCGTCCGCTCAGATAGCCGATGCGTTCGTGGCCAAAGTCTTTCAGGTGCTTGATTGCGTCGCGGAACCCGGTGAGATAGTTGATGCGCACATTGCGGACCCCTTCGAGGTCGTGATCTGCGCCGGCATAGACCATCGGCACATCGATAGGGCTGTTGGCGAGCTGTTCTTCCATGCCGAAGGTCAGTGCCGCAATGCCTTCCACCTGCCGCTGCCGCATGCGTGCGGCGCACACGGCCACGTGGTCAGGCTGGGTTTCGATATCAGCAAAGCTGACGAGCACTTCATAGCCCTGCTCGACCGCAGCCCGCTCGAAGTAGAGAATCACTTCGGAGAAGAAGGGATTGCCACCCGTAAGTTCGGAGACAATAAGGCCCACAGTGTGGCTCCTGCCCCGCGCCAGCGCACGAGCCTGAAAGTTCGGCCGGTAGCCGACCTCCTGAATAACAGCCTGAACGCGGCGGACGAGACGCGGGTCAACCGTGTCCACCTGATTGATCACTCGCGAAACGGTCGAGTGAGAAACGCGAGCGCGCTTTGCAATCTCCCGGATATTCATGCAGCTTCCTTATACAGCGACGGTGAGCCACGCGGCCCCTTCAGAGACCGGTTGCTCCAGGCATTTCCAGCGCCCGCATTCGATCTGATTCATGCCAGAAATTAGCAGTATACCAGTCTCTGGAGCGATCCATGGCTAGAGCGGTTCCACAGTTGATGTGCCCTTGCCGAAGCCGCGGAAGGTGGCATTTTCTTGAGGAAAATGCCACTTTGCAGCAGTGGCTTCGGGATATAGCAACTGTGAAGCCGCCGTAGCTTCAACGGGAGTTATTTCTTACTGTTGCGGCGTCGCGGCCGGAACCGGATCGTATAGAAGCCTCCGATCAGCAGAAGCAGGATGCCTCCCCAAACGCCGGGATGATATTGCGCCAGGACGACGGCGGGCGGATGAGACCACTCGCTCAACGACGCACAGAGAATAATGACTCCGTAGATCGTAAGCAAGAGACCGATAAAGAACCAGACCGGTAGCATGTGGCGTCTCTCTCGCATCAGTTCGTTCCTTTCCCGGCCCGATGAGAGGACGGATTGTTTTGGACCGTCGATGAGATCGGGCCGAGCGGCGCCGTGAAGCTCATCCACCAGGAGTCTCCGCTCTTCTCGATGACCGGCTCCTGAGGATGTTTGTGATTGACGAAAACGTCGGAGGCTTGCGGCTGGCTCTCGAAAGGCCCGAGGCGGAAGGCGACGGGACCCAACTCCCGATCGGAAGAAATCTCCAGATTCAAGCGCTCCGCGGTGCGGTGGAGATCATAGCGCAGCAGAGCGGTTTCCATCTTTCCCTCCCGTTCCACCAGCGCCGGATACTTGTCGACGGACATCTCAGTCCAGCCATCGGGAAGCCTGGGCATGATCCGAAGCCGTTGCGGCTGCACATCATCCACGCCGATGAGGATGCGAAAGACTTTAACGATCTCCGCCTCCTGCACGCCGTTGCCCTGGTCGCCCGTGCGGTAGACGTAGCGACCATCAGCCGTGACCTGCACACCTTCCGGCACCACGAACGAATGAATCTCAGGGTCATAGACCTCGCGGCCCATCCAGTCGAGCATTGTCGTCGCGTCTTTCATCCGGTCCAGCAGCAGCGCC
The DNA here is from genome assembly GCA_030039675.1 of Acidobacteriaceae bacterium. GTDB lineage: Bacteria > Acidobacteriota > Terriglobia > Terriglobales > Acidobacteriaceae > Telmatobacter. Next base: position 11,152 of record JASHVE010000227.1, read on the forward strand.
GACTGCGTCACGAAGCCCTGGCCGTAACCCATCGCCCATCCGTAGAACCCGAATGGTTTGTAGGTGTCAATCATCCGCTGGTAGGCCGCCTCGTTCGCA
>JASHVE010000228.1 GCA_030039675.1 Acidobacteriaceae bacterium
CGCCCGCGCTCGGCAAATCCCCACGTCTCATACACGGTCATGCGGTGCCGTACCTGCGCGGCCAGCTGATGCAGAATTTGTATCTGCGCCTCCGGCAAAACCAGATCGCTCCACGTTGCCACTGGCTCGATGCGTTGCGCCAGGTCCTCGATCCGCGACCGCGCCAGCGATCGGCAAATACTCCACAGCCGCTTCGAATCCACCGCACCGTCGCTCGAACGCAATGACCCGCCGAGCGCCGAAATTGTCTGTGCGCTCAGCCGGAACTGCTCTGAAAGCTCGTCGAGTACTCCCGTCAACTTCTCCGCCTCCGCGCCCAGCGCGTGCTTCCACAGAACTCTCTGCTCCATCGGGGCCGGCTTGTTCACGTCGTAGCGCAGCAGCGGCCGTTCCAGCCGCATCGGCTCGCGGCTGGCCAATACCAGTGGCGCAGACAGCCGTTCCAGAACCTGCCGCACCGCCGCCGAAGGCGCCACGGCACCACACTGCACCAGCAGCACGCCGGGCAGCAGCCACGCCTCGCGCGCCCACAACGCCGCCAGCTGATCCACCTCAGCCGCCGTCGCAGGAAGATTCTCTGCGCGCAGCACATAGAGATGCCGCCCCGCATTCACAGCCCACAATGAAGCAATGTCCTCCTGCCCGTGCGGATCGTCGCCGCAAAGATGCAGCAGCGGAGCCTGCCGCGATTCCGCATCGAACCCGGCAATCGTTTCCACCGCCAGCACCCGGTGCTGCTCAGCAATCGCATGCGGATGCCCTTTGAACTGCAGCAGCGGCTCAAGCCGCGGATCGAGCACGTTCACACCGGCCAGAAAGTGCAGAATGCGCTCGTCAACGCGCAGTGGAGCGGCCGTCAACCCGCGCTCCGCCTCGATCTCCACCAGCCGGAACCTCCGCAGCGGAGCCGTCGGCGCCAGCGCACTCCAATGCGGATCGGCGAGCATCGCCAGCGCCAGCCCAAAAGTAATCGCGCCTCGCGACTCGCGCCCCAGCACGTCGCTTGCAAGCTGCGCCAGCGCTGAATCCATCTCCATGCCGGCCGCCAGTAACAGCACATCGCGCTCAAATGGACTGAGCCCGAAGACCGTGCTCAACCGCTCAATCGCCGGCGGCGGATCGAGCGTCCTCCGCAGCAGCTCCTCTTCAAACGCACTCACCTCGTGCTCTTCATCCGCCTGGAACCTCCGCCGCAGCCGTGCGAATTCCATCACCAGGTAAGCCTGGTTCGCCTCTGACCACGAGATGGGAATGCGCTGGCTCATATCGTCACCATCGGTCCCGTAAACACCGGCGGATGCACATTCCAGTTCACGTCCACGATGCTCGGCGCGCCATCCACCGTGAGCCGCGCCAGATAGGATCCCGAAGCAAGCGCCGGCGTGAAATCAAACTGCAAACTGTTCGTACTTGCGTCCACCGGCCCTGCCGAAGCCGATTGCCCATTCAGCGTGAGCGTGGCGCTCTGGCTCACGACCATGTTCGGACTAAACGTGACGGTGACCTGCGTACTCGTTCCCGTCTGCACAACCGACGTCGTGCTCTGGTACACCGGGGCCACAGCGAATGGAAGCGTGCCCGTGCTCTGCAGCGTATTCCCGCTCGCATCGTTGAAGAGCACCGCCAGCGTATAAATCCCCGCCGGTACATTGTTCGGCACAACAAAGGACAAGTTGTTATTGTCGATCGGCGTGATATTAGCCGGTTGCTGCACCGCGAGCCGCGCATTGATGAGCAGCACCTGGCTCGCGCCTGCAAGAAACTCGCCCGTCACCTGCACTGTGTCGCCCGGCGCGGCAGAAACCTGCCCATGCGCCAGATCGACCGTTAGAATCTGTGCCGGCGTGATCGCCTGCGCCTTGATGTGCCGGTGCAAAACCGGAAACGCCAGCGACACATTCGCCGGCTGCTGCATCAGCACTACCGAAACCTGAAACGCATATGTAGGCCGGTAATCCGCCTTCAACGCCGTCCAGATCCATGCCATCTCTTCGCGACCCATCGTCGACGGCGTGATCTTGATCATCTCAATCTGGTCGGCGAGCCCCGACGTACTCAAGTAACTCGAGAGCGGATTACCGGAGTCCGCACCGGGCAGAGCCGCAAATGCGTTGCGAATGTCCTGCCGGGTCATCACCGGGTTCTCGTGCAGCATCAGCAGTGCATAGCCCAGTAGAGCTTCAGCCTGCCAGTCGTTGGAACCATACGCGGTAAGCAGATAGTGCAGATCGAGCGCCAGCGGAGGATTCTTGAGCTGCGTGCTGCCGTCCGCAGCCAGCCGCGGCTGGCCCACATTGCGCCACGCCGGGTTATCGCTCACCTGATGCAGAAACAGATTCACCTGGTTCTGCAACGTCGCTCCTGTGCCGATTGCATTCTGTACGATGTCCGGCGCAAGCGCTGAGATCGTCGGCGTCCCTCCGAAATACGAGCTCAACCCGGTGTAGACATTGCCCAGGTAATACTCCAGCACCGCCGTTACACCCGCGATGGCCAGCGCATTGCTCATCTGGCCCTCCCGTTGCCGCGCTTCAGGTACTCATCCAGGCTCATCGCTCGGCGCGCCGGCGCAGTCACGGGCCGCATCACCGGTTGCATAACCGCCGCCACCTCAACGCGCCCAATGTGAATCGTGATCTCATCGGCCTCACGCGTCTCTCCCGTTGTGCTACGCAATGGCTGTTCTCCCGCAGCTTGCGCCCGCACATGACCGGTCTGCACGACAGCGGGCGTCGCGCGCAATAGAGCTTCACTCCTCTTCACCGTCACATCACGAACCGATGCATACTCTTCGTCGCGAGAGATTTCTCGACCTTTCACCAACTGCTCTTGCCCACTACGACGCGCGCTGTCTTCTCCTGGGTGCCGCGGAAAATCTCTCTCCTCCGCTGCCGGCATGTCCGGTGAATGGAGAACACGGTCCGCAGGCCGAGCTACCGGGAGCAGTGTTTCCAATGACTCTGCATTCGCGGACACATGTGATCGAGCGCTCTCGCCATTCACCTTTTCTCTTGTGGATGACTCGTCGAGTCGATCAGATCGGAAGGCACGATTCTCTGCCCGAGAACTTGCGAATAGCTCACTCCTCGCAGCCGCCGTCGCTTCCGCCGCTTCCATCAGCATCACCGGCTCATCCGATCTGCGAGCGCCCAAAGGCGCATAAATTGATCCAGGCAGAGGCCGCAATCGCGGCCCCGTCGCCGGTGCTGCCACACCCGCTGCCAGCCGTTCGAGAAAATGGCTCATGCCTGCACCATCGCGAGATACAGCGCACGTCGGCTTTCGCTCAGCGCAAGAATTTCGCCTTCGCTCCAGCCATATGCATTCGCCAGAACATGAACCTCGCTCAGAATCCGTTTCGCAGCCGCCTCCAATTCAGCCCACAAAAACTCCGGCAGATCGAGCACCTGCTCACGCACGCTGCTGCACACCGGGCACTCAAACGACAACACGATCTCCGCCAGCGGATCAGCAGCAATCAGCTTGTCGCCCAGCCGCTGCAGATCACCGGCAGACCACTTCAGCAAGGGCCTCGTGTCTCCGATCCGATCATCCGTTTCCAGACAGCATGCCTCCAGCAACTTCATCGCCGCGCTCTCCGGATTACGCTCGCCGGCGACGCGTGCCAGGTCGCGGCTCGTCG
>JASHVE010000229.1 GCA_030039675.1 Acidobacteriaceae bacterium
GATCCTTCCAAGCCGTTCTATCACGTACATGAACTGTTTCCTGATCTGGACGGCAAGTCGATGCCCGAGGTGGGCTGGCGCGCAGGGCTCGCGCGTGGCCTCGGCGTCAACTACCACAATTCGGCAATTCAGGTGCTGCAGAATGGCGACGTCGTTGCGGCCTACTACAACGCGCCAAACAAGGAAGACGATCCCGACCAGACCATCCTCATCATGCGCCGCCGCGCGGGCGCGGAAGACTGGGACATGCCCGAGCCGTGGCCCTACTTCGCTGACGCCGCCTGTGCCGCGCCGGTCTTCTGGAACGACCATGGGCATCTGTGGCTCTTCTTTGGCTTTCCGCGTTTGATCGGCGCGCCGCCGTTCGCCTACACCACTTCAGGCGACAACGGCGCCACGTGGGCGCAGATCGAATTTCCTCATTTCACCGCGCACGTCGGGCGGTACGTTTCGCAGCCGATCAACTCAGTTGTTCGCGCAAAAGACGGAACCATCTACATCCCCACCGATTCGACCGGCCGCGATGCAGACGGCAATGGCTCCATCTCCGCAGTATGGGCGACGCACGATGACGGCAAGACCTGGTACGACACAGGCGGGCGCACCGCAGGACGCCACACCACGATCGTGATCGCGCGCAATGGAGACATACTCGGCTTCGGCGGAAAGAACTCCGCCATCGACGGGCGCATGCCGTTGGCAACCAGCGCCGACGGCGGAAAGACATGGGTGAAGTCGAAGACTCCCTTCGATCCGCTGGAGAGCGGCGAACGGCCCAGCGTCATCAGGCTGGCCTCAGGCCGGCTGTTCTTTGTTGCCGACTACAATCCCAACCACGAGAAGCACGTTCACAAAGACGGAGCCTATGTTGCGCTTTCTGACGATGACGGCAAAACCTGGAAACAGAAGCGGCTCCCGCCCGCCATTTTGACTGTCGGCTACGTCACCGCCACGCAAGGTCCGGACGGAGTGATTCACATCGCGACCTCGAAAAACACAGTCAACTACGAGATTGAGTTGAACGAGACCTGGGTGCTTTCCGATTCTGAAGCCGCGACTGCGGAGCCCGATTCGATCGCTAACGTGCAACAACACCGCGAGAGCCGGCCCGACGGAAAACTGAGGGCGAGCTGGTCCACAGGCTGCGCGAACGATGGCCGCATTTTGCTCGAGGGCCCGCAGACGTTCTATTACGAGAACGGGCAACGACAGTGGACGGCAACCTTCCATCTCGGCAGAAAAACCGGCGATGAAGTGTTTTACCGTGCAGATGGATCGAAGCTTTGGCAGAAGACCTACGCCAGTGACGGAACCTGGACCTGGCGCAACTTTGATGCCGCGGGCCGGCAGACGTCGGAATCGCACTGGCACGGCAAGACGCTCCTGAATGCAAACTTCAACGCACAATTTGCGGAGCCGAAGTGAAGATCAAAATCCGCGCAACAATTTCGTACGCCAATCGTGTGGTTGGCAGTGGCATCCGGGCTGATGGCTGGCGCCGCGCAGCCGCCCGCGAACCGACACCGCGATTTGCACGCGGACCTTCCGTACCACGTCAAGACGATCTCTATTCGAACAGCCAATCAAGATTGGGAGGATTGCCAGCGTCGCCGGATAGCGCGAAGTTCACGTGCGGAGCCACGTGCAGATCGGCTGGGATGAATCCCAGTACGACGTATTGACCTTTGCCGAGATCGAGTTCGTTTGCACCCGCAGGCAGCGGCTTGGCCCAGACGGCCATTGCGGGAATCTTCGGCGCATCGATCGCATTCAGAAGCAGAGGATTCCACTGCTCGGTTTCTGGATCGAGCACGGAGCTGTTCTTTGACGCATTGCCGACGAAGCCGACGAGAATCTGCGCGTCCTGCGCGAGATCGAAGTGAAGAGTTCCACCTGCAGCAGGCGAGATGCGAATGCCCTTCATGCCGGCAAGCTCAGGAGCTAGATCGGTAATGACCGTCGTCGACTCGGCGAAGAGATTGGCGCCCTTCTGCACCGTGAACGCTTCGCCCGCTTCCGGTCTGAGCGTGAAAGACACCTGCGGCAGCGTAACGGCGGTTTTACTCTGCTCAATGGGCGCGCAAGAGCCTAGCTGTGCAAGCCGTTCGCGGAATGTGGCGAGCTCTTTCTCATACATGGGCAGGCGCTGCTGCCAGTTGGGAAACTGGTTCATGCCGCCGCGGAACGGAATCTGGCGCTGTGTGGTCTCCATGCTGGTTGCCGTGCGATACGCAGGACCGGCCAGGTTGGTCAGCTCTTTAAAGCGATCCACGCTTTCCGCCAGCAAACCTTCAGCTTGACGTAAGTGCGCAACATCGTGATCGTAGCCGTAAAGAAGCACCTGTTCGGCAGCCTTGACTTTGGCGTTATAGAAGAGCATGAGCAGATGAATGGCGCTCATGTCGTCAACGATGCGCTCGTATTCGGCTTTGTCACGCGTGACAAACGGTGCGGCGGCCTGTGCGGCTTCAAGAGCCTGGCGTGAGGCTTCAACAGCTTCGTCGCTCACGCCGATCGGTGTTTCGCCGTGGTGCGGCTCGTGCTTCACTTCTTCCTCGACGTAGTCGTTGAGCCGCTCGCCGTCAGGCGCGTCGCCGGTCCAGAGCGTGACGGCGGGATTGAAGCGCGCCGCGTCGATGAGCTGCGGCATCGTCATGCCCAGCGTGAGCGCCTGCCGGTTGCCTTCAGTAATTCCAATGCGCGGCAGCAACCGGGGCTGGCAAGGGCCGGCGAGCGTGTAAGCCTGCAGCAGCTTTTCTCCTGCGTCTGTAGTGCCGAATCTCTCTGCGAACCGCGCGGCCCAGTAAGCGTGCTCCTTCTCCGGATCCCGATTCGGATTCCATGCATAGCGGCCCCAGGCCGCAAACCAGATCCAGTCGCGGTCAGTCTGCTCAAGCAGCGGAGACGTATTGTCGCCGGCCCACGGCCAATCCCAGTAGCGCAGCGGATATACGTGCAGGCCGCCGATGCCGATGCGCTGAAAATTGGTGAGCGCCTGACGAATGAAATCGGGATCGCCCCAGCGGAACGGCTCGAGATTCGAGAGCAGATGAACATTCGCAATGGCGACGTTGGAATTTTCGGCGAGCATCTTGAATCGATCGAGAACCGGCCCGCGGACGTTTGTCCAAGTCAGCGATTCGCCGGTCCACTTGAACATGGTGTCGATGTTTGAGTAGAGCGGCAAGGCAGCCTTCATCACAGCGTCGATGTCCGTCGCATGCGCGCGCACAACAATCGGTGGTTCAGTGGTGATGCCGAGCTCTTTCAGGCCGTCTTTCACGCCGGGAATGATGGCCTGCGTGATCCACTCCGCGCCGTACTGAGGCGAGAGCGCTTCGCCCAGCGTCATCATGAGCCCCGCATGCGGATATTCGCGCACGAACTCCGCGATTGCGTAGCGCGTATAGGCCGCAGCCAGCGGATCCGGAGCGGAAAGATGATAAGGCAGATGATGCGCGCGGGCAAATGCGTGCGAGAGATGAATGTTCTAGAAACCCTGCAGAATCCAGATGCCGCGCTTATCGGCCTCGGCCGTGAGCCATTTGAACAGCGCAATATTCTGGCCCAGCTGCGGCGTGGGCAGTTCCTGTGCCTCAGGATATTTGGGCAGCTTGAGCAGGCTGGTGAAGGGGTGTCCATTCCACAGGTAGAGCGCGTTATAGCGCTCTTCGGCGAGCATGTCGAGGTACTTGATCCATTCCTCCTTGTCGTAGAAGAAGGGAAAATTCTGCGGTGTGTACGGGTAGTCGTACTCTGCGCCCTCGTAGGTGATCTCAGGCTTCTGCATGCCGATGCAGGTTCCGCGCAGCTCCAGCGCGGGATGCTCCATATCGTCAATGCCTGAAGGGAGTGCCTGTGCAGCGCGGATGCGGTCGGCGAGTTCAAGCTCGCCGTAGAGAACTCCGGAAGCATCGCTGTCCGTCACGATCCAGGTATTGCCAATCTGGCGAATGAGGAATGCCTCTTCTGCCTGCGGCCAGAACTCAGGCAGATCGAAGCGATTGAGCTCCGGCGCTGTGCGGACTGCGGCAACAATCCGAGCGCCCGCTGGCGCATCCTTCACTTCCGTGAGCGCGGTGCGGAGCTTCTCCGCTCCATAGAGTT
>JASHVE010000019.1 GCA_030039675.1 Acidobacteriaceae bacterium
CTGCGGGAACGCCCGCCAACGGCGCCGCAGAACAGTAACGCGGCAGCTTTTTAGCAAGCAGGAGAGATTGAAATGAAAACCGAAGCAGACCAGACTGCGAAAGAACCATTGAACTCCGCCGCGAAGATCGCCCGGCCCGAAACCTGCGTCATCGACCCCGGCGTCGAAGTCGGCGCCGACACCGTCATCGAGCCCTACGTGCAGCTGCTGGGCAATACGCGCGTCGGCGCCGGCTGCCGCATCCGCTCCTTCACCGTGCTGGAGAACTGCACCGTCGGCAACGGCGTTCTCATCCGCCAAAGCTGCATCCTCGAAGACTCCCAAATCGCCGATGAGGCCGAGATCGGCCCATTCGTGCACCTGCGCCCAGGCTGCGAGGTCGGCGAAAAGGCGCACCTCGGCAACTTCGTCGAGATGAAGAAGACGCGCCTCGGCAAAGGCGCCAAAGCGAACCATCTCTCCTACCTCGGCGACGCGGAGATCGGCGAAGGAACCAACATCGGCGCCGGCACCATCACCTGCAACTACGACGGCGTGCTCAAACACCGCACCACCATCGGCAAGCGCGCCTTCATCGGCAGCGACAGCAGCCTCGTTGCGCCCATCACCATCGGTGACGGTGCCTATATCGGCGCCGCCTCGTGCATCACCAAAGACGTTCCCGCCGACGCCCTCGCGGTAGGACGTGCTCGCCAAGTCACCAAAGAAGGCTGGGCCGCGGCCCGTCGCGCGAAGGTCGCAGCTAAAGATGCGCAGAAATGAGCCGAAGGCCGGCTTCAGCACGCCCAAGGGTGCCCCAGGTCTCGCTTTTGAGACCTGGGAGAGCAAGAACCTCAACGGGTCTTCTCACCACAATGCATTTCTTCGATTGATCGTTTTGTTTCTTTTGCTCGCGACGCCCTTTCTCTCCGCGCAGAACAGCCGCCTCGATGCCCAAAAAATCGCCGACGGCGTCTGGTTCCTTCCCGGCGACGCCTCCAAGGGCTACTGCAACAACATCGTCATCGAGATGAAGGACTACCTCATCGTCATCGATGCCAACTACCCCGGCCGCGCCCGCGAGCTGATCCAGCAGATCCACCAGCTCTCGCCTAAACCCGTGCGCTTCGTCTTCGACACCCACGCGCACCGCGATCACTCCTACGGCAACATCCTATGGACTCAAGCCGGCGCCACCACCTTCGCCTATCAGGGCGTCGACGATGAGATGGATCGCTACGAGCCCACGCGCTGGCAAACCACCGCCGCCCAGCGCGAAGATGTGCGTGCACTCAACCTCACCGACGCCCCGCGTCCCCAGCTCGTCTTCCGCGAAAGCCCGTTCATCTTGAAGGACGCAACCCGTGAGGTCCAGTTTTACTTCCTCGGCTGGGCACACACCCGCGGCGACGGCTTCGTCTGGCTGCCGAAAGAACGAATCCTCTCGACCGGCGACGCCGCCGTCAACGGCCCGCGCAACAAACTATGGGACGCGAACCTCGCCAACTGGCCCAAGGTGCTCGACAAGGCTCTCGCCTTCGCGCCGCTCTACGTGCTGCCCGGCCACGGCGCAGCCGGAGGGCCCGAGATCCTCACCGGCCAGCGCGATTTTCTGCTCGATCTCTACGCTGCCGTGAAGCGGCAAGTCGAACAAGGCAAAACTCTCGCCCAGATGACCCTCGCCCTGCCGCCGCGCAACCAAAACTGGATACCAAAGGACCTAAGCCAGGACTTCGCCATCACTTACTCCGAGATCACGCAGCACAAGCCCGCGGGCGACCTCCCGCACGTGTGGAAGTAAGGTTCGCCCCGCGAACCCGCTTTGATACCTCCCGCTACTTCGACGGCTTTTTCAAAAGATCCCTTGCGCCGTCGAGATGCTTTTCGAGCGTTGGCAGCGTCTCGCTGGCGTACTCCTTCAAATCTGCGTTCTGCGCGTCTGTCGATTCCTTCTTATAAACCGCAATGGCCTTTGTGTGCCCCTCGATCATCTCGTGAACATACCGGGAGTCGAAGGCCGTACCCTTCAGCTTTTCAAACGGCGCGATCATCTTGTCATGCCCGGTGTCCAGTCCCTTCGGCACCGTCAGATTCGCCTTGGCCGCCAGGTCGCCCAGCTTTTGATAGTCACTGGTGTGGTCGCTCACCAGCATCTGCGCGTAGTCCTTCACATCCTGACGCGAGGCCTGATCCGCAGCCATCTGGCCCAGGTGCGCTTCCAGCATGTCGATTTGTGCAACAAGGTCTACAAACTGTTGATCTGTCAGAGACGCGGGCGGCGCAGGTTTCCGCGCCCAAGTCGGAAGGCTGCAAAGAGCAGCCCAGCAAAGAGCAGAAAGAATGAGTTTCATTTTTGTTTTCCCTCCTGCAAGGTAAGAGTTCCAGGTGCGGCGGTTTGGTTTTCTCGTGTTTCGGCTGAAAAGAGTTACGGCTCAGAAGCCGGCGCCGGATTCAGCCGCTCATGCGGATCGACCAGCAGCCACGCTGCGGCTCCCAGAAACGCCAGCACCGTCGCCGTCGAAAACGAAGCCTGCCATCCAAAATGCGCAGCGATCAGCGGCGTCACTGACGCAGTCACCGCAGCGCCGATCTGGCAGCCCATATTCATCGCGCCCGAAACAACCCCGGTAAACGTTCCGGCAAAGTTCGACGTCACAGACCAGAAGCAGCTCTGCGAAAGGTAAAGCGCACCCGCGCCGCCGGCAAGAATCAGGCTCGCCGCGCGCGCCTCATGTACCCGCGAGCCGGCGGTCAGCAGCAGAGCCGTCATTGCAAGCGCAAACGCCGGCAAAAAGCAGCGGCCTGCCCTCGCACTGAAGCGCCGGTCCAGCCAGTCGCTCAACACGCCTCCCAGCAGCGATCCCACGCTCATGGCGGCAAACGGAAAAATCGAATACACCGCGCTCGAGCGAAGGCTAAGCCCCCGCACCTCGCTCAAGTAAATGTAGAACCAGCTGAAGAAGATCCACGACACATAACCGTACGTGAAATAGCTGGCCGTGACCGCAAGAATGCTGCGGCTGGTAAGAATCCTTCCCCAGGGCACCGGAGCTTTGCGCACAGCCTCGGCCAGCGCCAGCGCCGTTCCGTCACGAGGGTCGCCGCGTCCCCGCACAATCGTCGCCAGTTCCTCAGGTCTCACCCAGGGATGGGATTCCGGCGTATTGCGCGCTGCCGCGTACCACACTGCGCCGGCAACCACCCCTGCTGCCGCGCAGAACCAGAAGGACGCATGCCATCCGTAGCGCAGCATAATCGCCGTAAGCAGCGGCGGCGCAATGGCCGATCCCAGGCCCACGCCGCCAAAGACAATGCCGTTGGCTCTGCCGCGCTCCCACGCGGGAAACCATCGTTCTACGAACTGGTTCGCCGCCGGGTACATCACCGCCTCACCCGCGCCCAGCGCCATGCGAATCAAAATCAGCTCCGCAAGGGCGCCGGGCGCGCGTGGGGGCACAAGCGCAGTGAGCGCCGTAAACACGCCCCACCACACCAGCCCCAGGGCCAGCACACGCCGCGAACCGAACCGGCGCACCAGCACGCCGCCGGGAATCTGGAATGCCGCGTAGCCGACGAGAAAGGCGCTGAAAACCCATCCCAGATGAGGATTGTCGATTCGGAAGTCCTGGCCGATCTTCACGCCCGCAATCGAGATATTCGTTCGGTCAAGGAACGCAATGGCGCTCAGCACCAGAATCCAGACAACAAGCAGATAACGGATGGGCAGGGTCTGGGGAGCGTTTGCCCGGGGTTCGGTCCGCATGGCTTCGGATTGTATCGAAGCGCACTCTGATCAAGCTTCGCCATAGCAGAATCCAAGTTGATACGCCCGTGGCCGCCTCCCTCCAGTAACCTTTTCCTCAAGAAAAAGCCGCCCTGTACAACGCTCGGGGAAGGCACCGTTGCTCGGATCCTGCTTTAGCAGTTCCCGAATTTGCGTATACCGAAGGAAGATGTTTAAGTGGCCTTTTCCTTGAGAAAAGGCCACCTCACACGGCGCTCAAAAAGTCGACGTTAATTCGGGGACTGCTCTAGAATGCAGCGCTATCGCTTCTGCCAACACTAATTGCGGACTTTTTCATTCCAAACTTGTCTTGATGATCGGCTCCGCGATTTGCGTCATACCCGCGGCCTCGGATGAACTGCAAGGCACAGAGATTCATCGAAACGCCAGGACAACTCTTCCGCGTTACGGATCGGGGACTTTGGCTGCTTCTCGCACCTCCGCCTCGCAGTGTCCTTTGTCGGGATTGCAGGATGTCATTCGGTGCCATCTTCAATACTCAACGACGTAAACCTCTCCCTTTACCTGGATAGGATCTTTCTCCGTCGACTGAAAGGTGAGCTGGAGCGGTTGCCCAGGACGATATTCTTTTTCCGGAATCTCACCGACTGCCCAGGATAGTCCTGCCCAGATCACAAGATCATAGTTTTCGCGGATGGGGAGATCGTTTCCGTCTTGCGCAGCACGCAGCAGGAAGATCTTTCCCATGCTCGTTCCGTTGGGCGCGCCGCCAGCCCAGGTGCGGCGCGGGCTGCCGTCCGGCGAGTATTGCTGCATCACCAGGCGCAGATCGCCATGCATAGGAGCATCGATCGTAGCTCCAATGGTTCCTTTACCGGTGGAGTGAAAATCAGCCGGGACTCGGTGAATGGTAAGAGGAATCACGACGTCCTGCTGTACACCGAAATCAAAAAACGACGACGCATATTTGCCATAGCCGATCATCGCCATCTGCCCCGGACCGAGCTGAATGCTGTTGCCGGCAACCAGTGGCTGAAAACCTGCGTCGCGGAAGAGAATGCGCCCGCGCCCAAGCGCAGTCTGATCTCTAGCCAGCAGGGGCAGCGTGATGTCCGAGATGTTCTGTGCGGGATTGACGACGACATAAACGCTGCCATCAGCATCGAGCGCGCCGAATCCGTACTTCTGCCCATCGCCTGGAATCCCGCCAAAACTGTGGACCCGGCCCTCAGACTGAAAGTGCAGAAAGAGCGACTGCACGCGCGCATACCAGCGAACATCGTCGCTGCTCATCAACTCCAGATTGCCGAACGTCGTGTTGATCCAGCCTCCGTGGGCGAGCATGAGGATCAGTGATCCCTTCCACTCCTGAAAGGCGCGATGGTAGATCGTGCTGGTCTT
>JASHVE010000230.1 GCA_030039675.1 Acidobacteriaceae bacterium
TACGCTCATTTTGGAAGCCGCGAAGGAATTCTCGCCGCGGTTGCCATCGAGGGTTTCCAGGAACTGGGCCTGGCTTTGGAGAAGGCGCGGAAACGGGTTAAGCGTGGAGGTGCGGTCGCATCGGTCGCGGCCGCATATCTGGAGTTCGCCGCGTCTTCACCCGCACTATATGAAGTCATGTTTTCGCTCAGCCTGAGCGTGCCCTTCGATGACCCGGCCACACCGCCGGAGCTGCGATTCGCGTTTTCCCAACTCCTGGAGCTGTTTCAGGCCCAGAGCTCGAAGCCGGAGGTTCTATCGGAACTGTTTTGGGCGAGCCTTCATGGTATTGCCGAGCTGACAAGAACCAGGCGATTTCCCCGCAGCCGTCAGAAAGAGCGCGTAAGGGTGCTCGTCGAGCTCTTCAGTTTCCCGAGAGATGAAACGGCGCACGTGGTGAAAGCGCGATGACTGTAATCGGCGCGCTCTCGTCTTTTTGCAATGCATGCTCTTTCGCAAATCCAGCCGAGATCGGAGATTTGGCGGTGAGAGTAGCGTTCATAGGCGCAAGCAACGTAACCGGCACATTGGGTCGCCACTTGATAACCTCTGGTCACACGATAGTTGCATCCAACTCCAGGGGCCCGGAAACATTCGCAGATTTTGTTGCCGATCTTGGCCGGCACGCCATCGCGGGGACGGGCAAGCAGGCAGCCGACTGTGACATTGTTGCCCATGCGCGTGCGGTCCATGGATCGCTGAACCGTACATAACCTGGGAGCTTCTCCACGCAAAACTGGCTGATTTGAAAGTTGCTCCTGTACCTTGGCCCGGACAACCGACGTCCCTCGTCCATGCAGCAAGGCTGCGGCGTTCGGTCCACACTCCAGCCTTCTCACGTTTGCCGTCATGACATACATAGGCGAAAGGCGTGGATTTCAATAAGAATTGGGATAGGTACGGTACGCCTCAACGGTAGCAGTCAGGGCAATGGCTTGCACTGAAGTGACCTTGAGCGAGACTTCAAAGAAAGGAAATTTGGCTCCACGCAGAGTTTTCTCCGGGTTGGACAGCTGATTCCCTGAAAGAAGAAAATTTCCCGCGGCTTCTCTGGCTTCTGCACCCGCACCTTCAATCAACAGGGCGATTCCATTGTGATTTGGGCCGGAGAGATAGCCAATTACACAATACTGGAGCGAATTCATCTGCGGATGTGTAGCCTGTTCGCCTGCGGCGGGCGCTCTGTTCACAACCATGATCGATGCGTTGCTGTCGAATTTCACGGTAAAGTCCATGCGGCCCTCGAAGAGATCGTCCCACCGATTTGAGATTCGGCCGCCAATTAGGATTAAGTTGTCCCGCTCCTGTGCCGGAGCAATGGGAGCGGAGCGGAATTTATTTTGAAACTTGCACCGTGGGAACAGATTGCCGATGTCAAGGTCCGTTTGCCTTCGAAGACGGGATTCGTCTGGCATGAAGTGAAAGGCGCCGGAACCGCGGATTTTATGACCTATTGAATGACCCAACCATGAATCCCACAGAACGAAAGGAGACAAGCATCTCGAATATGAAGAGGCGTGCGTTCCTATTGCAATCGAGCGCGGGATTGGCCGCAGCCGCGATGCCCGGATTGGGCCAGATCCCTGCAGCTTTGCCGCTGGGCGGCGTTCCTCGAGAAGGATCGACTAAGACTGCGGAGCCGCAAGCTCACCGGCCGATCGTGCATCCCGGCATCCTGCAGACCCGAACCGATCTCGAATTTATGAAGGCGAAGATCAAAGCCGGCGAAGAGCCCTGGACCTCTGCGTGGCAGATATGGCTCGACAGCCCCGTCGGGTCGCTCGACTTCACGCCGACGCCGTTTGCGCACGTCATTCGCGGCGCATACGCAGCCGGTGAGAAAGGGGGACGCGAACTCTCGGAGAGCGCGAGCGCGGCGGAAAACCACGTGTTGCAGTGGGTCGTGACCGGCGACGAGGCGCATGCGCGCAAAGCGATCGAGATTCTCGACGCGTGGTCGAATACGTTGGCGGACTTTTTTGAAAACGACGCTATGCTGCTCGCCGGATGGACGGGTGGCCAGTTCTGCAACGCGGCGGAGATCTTGCGCGCGACATACCCACGATGGAGCGCACAATCACAGAAGCAGTTCAGGCGCATGCTGCTGACTGTGTATGTGCCGCTGCTGCGCATGTTCTATCCCGAGGCGAATGGCAACTGGGATGCGGCGATCATGCATACGCTGCTGGCGATCGGCGTTTACTGCGAGGATCACGATTTGATGGAGTCGGTCTATCGGCACTACCGTACAGGTCTCGTGAACAGCGGCATCACGCGCTACGTTTACCCGAGCGGGCAGTGCGAGGAGTCGTGCAGAGACCAAGGGCACACGCAACTCGGGCTTGGATACCTGGTGAATACCTGCGTGATCGCGTGGAACCAGGGAGTCGATCTATTCGCCGAGGCGGACAACCGGCTGGCGCTGGGGATTGAGTACACGGCGCGCTACATGTTGGGCGAGGATGTGCCCGCTTACGGCACGATCAGCGAAGTAACGCGAGGGAAATTCAGCGACATTTATCACGCGGCTTTGCAGCACTATCGCTACGAAAAGCAGATGGAGATGCCCTACACCGAGCAGGCAGCGGCGAAGGTGCTGCGTGCGCACAGCGTCGCGACGATGTTTCGGGGCGACGGCGGCAAAACTCCCGCGAACCTGAAGCCCGCGCCTGAGCCCTCGAAGATCGCAGCAATCGCCGGAGCGCAGGCAAGGCAGACCAGCTCGACGCTCGGGGCAACCGCCAGTGTCGCACCGGGAGAATCGATTCAGGACGCATTGGACAAATTGAAGGCGAGCGGCGGCACACTGAGACTCGCGGCAGGATTGCACACGTTGCCGGCAACGTTGAAGCTTCCGAGCGCGGTGACGATCGTGGGGACGGGCATCGACTGCGAACTGTTCCTCGATCCTGCGAAAGGGGGATACGAGGCAGCGATGATAAATGCCGAGCCGGACATGCACGACGTGCTGTTGCAGGATTTTGTCATTGAGGGCGGACAAGAACCGGCGACGTCGCGTGATCCCAACTCGGACGTCGGGAGACGACGGCTTGCGCACGGGCCGATCCGCGCGGGGATTGTGCTGCAGGGTGACGGAAAGTCGATGATGCGCAACGTGCGGTTCGAGCACATCACGGTTCGCAACTGCACCTACAATGCGATCGAGCTGTTCGGGGTTGAGCAGATAGAGATCGTGAATTGCGATATTTCGGGCAGCGGCGGAATGGTGCCACCTGGACCAGGGAAGAACCACAACCTGAAAATGAACCGCGTTTCGCGGGTTGTGATCAACGGCTCGCGTTTCGCTGATTCGATGTGGGGGCATGGGGTCGCGGTGATCTTCGGGAATGACATTACGATTCGCGATTGCGAGCTTACACGCAACGCGCTCGACGGTGTGATGACCGCCGAAAGTCGTCAGGTAACTGTAGAGAGCTGCCTGGCGGAAGGAAATGGTGGCGCGGGGATTGCACAGGAAACCTGGATGGAGCCGGATCAGAGCGTCACCATACGAAACAACATTCTGCGTAATAACGTGGTCGCGGGATGAGGGTGGATTCACGCTTTTTCGTATGTATTCGTTAAGCGATGAGGAGCGTAAATTTGAGCATTGATATCAAGATCTCGCGACGCAGCCTTGCCAAGACAATCGCAATCGGTGGAACTGCCGCGGGACTTTCCCGTTGGCTTGCCGCTGAAGGCGCCACATCGGACTCACTTCAAACCCAGGACTGGGAACAAGTCCATCCGGGTGTGTGGCGAGCGCGCATGGGTACACCGGAGAAGTTCACACCGGTATCTGGCCGCCTTGTGCCTCCACAAACCGATGCCTTCGCGAAACTGCCCAGAGTAGATGCCGCTCCGCTTCCTCCAATTGAAGGCATGCGCACTGCACGCGGTTGCCTCGTGCGGTTGCCACTGAGGCCTGAAGAGCAGATCTACGGACTTGGTTTGCAAATGCTGTCGTTTGCCCAACGCGGGAAAAAGAAAGTAGCTCGCGTGAACGCTGATCCGAAAATCGATACAGGCGACTCTCATGCGCCTGTTCCTTTCTATGTAACAACAGAGGGAATAGGGGTTCTGGTCGACACCGCACGCTACGCGAACTTCTATTTTGGCGGCGCGCAGCCCAAGCCGATTCATCCCGCCGATGCCCTTGCCGGAGCGAATCCCGATCCGAATTACACGCACAATCTCCAGGACGCCGATACGGGCTTTGTCATCGTTGACGTGCCCGCTGCGGCCGGAGTGGATGTGTATCTTTTCGGTGGGCCCGACATGCTGAGTGCCGTGCGGCGCTATAACCTCTTCTCGGGTGGCGGCATCACGCCGCCGGAGTGGGGGCTGGGCTTCTGGTACCGGAACCTGGCGCGAGCCGGCCGGCAGGATGTCCTCTCTCTGGCAGAGGAGTTTCGCGACCGCAAGATTCCTTGCGACGTGATCGGTCTGGAGCCGGGATGGCAGTCTCACGCATATTCCTGCTCCTTTGTTTGGGACAAAGAGCGGTTTCCTGACCCGGATGACTTTCTGCGGAGAATGTCGGATCTGCGATACAAAATCAATCTTTGGGAACATGCGTTTGTGCATCCATCGTCGCCGCTCTTCTCCGCGATCGAACCATGCTCGGGGAACTTCGGCGTGTGGCAAGGGCTCGTTCCCGATTTTGCCGGCGAGCGGGCCCGCCATGCCTTTGGCGAATTCCATGGCAAGACATTGATCGATGCGGGCGTCAGCGGCTTCAAACTCGACGAGTGCGATAACTCCGATTACACAGGCGGGTGGTCGTTTCCCGAGTGCAGTTCATTCCCTTCCGGCATCGACGGCGAGCAGATGCACAGCATCTTCGGTCTGCGCTATCAGATGGCAATCTGGAATGCGTTCCGCAAACGAGGGCGAGAGACCTACGGCATGGTCCGCTCCAGTGGCGCGCTCGCAGCGCCGTATCCCTTCGTCCTCTACGGCGATCTCTATAACCACCGCGACTACATTCGCGCGCTGGTGAACTCGGGATTTAGCGGCTTGCTTTGGTGCCCTGAGGTTCGGCAAGCCGAGACCGTGGACGATCTGATTCGACGTTTACAAAGCGCTGTGTTTTCTCCGTTGGCGCAGGTGGACTGCTGGTATATGAAGAGCCCGCCCTGGAAGCAGATCGACCGCAAGCTGAACAACGCAGGGCAATGGCTCGAGAATTGGGAGAATCTTGAAGCTCGGTGCCGCGAGATCATCGGTTGGCGGATGCAACTGGTGCCCTACTTGACGGCTGCCTTCCAGCGTTATGCTGATGATGGAACCCCTCCATTTCGGGCGCTGGTGCTCGACTCGCCGCAGGACAAACGGCTCCAAACAGTCGATGACCAATACATGATCGGCGACCGGGTGATGGTGGCGCCTCTGTTTGCCGGGGAGCCGGACCGAAGGGTCGTTCTTCCAGCGGGGATCTGGCACGATTTCTGGAGTGGCGAGCGGCTAAAGGGCGGCACGGATCTTAACCTCCCGGCGTCGACAGAAAAGATTCCGGTCTATGTGAAGAGCGGAAGCATCGTACCCTGGGCCGACGTAGGTTTGTTCGCCGAGGCTCCTGAAACAAGGCGCGTCGTGGCGCGGGTCTATGGAGATGGGTCCCTACCGTTCGCGCTTCGGACCAGCAAGGGCACCTTGCAACTGAGTTGGCACAATGGCAGCGGAATCGCCGCGGGCAAGGACAGCGGCTACGATGCTTATTCCTGGAAGGTCCTTGGCTGAAATCGAGCCGGCGCTGCTTCTTTTGCCAATTGCGAGAGCGATTTGGGTACAGACGGCGACGCGCTGAGATGGGTCCACTGCAGCGGACGGCCATTGACACGAGCCTCTACCGCGGTTTCACAGTTGCTATATTCCGAAGCCACTGCTGCAAAGTGGCATTTCCCTCAAGAAAAAGCCACCTTGCACGACACCCAAAATGCGACCCGCGAACTGGAAAACCGTCTGGAACGGTTTGTCCCGCAGAATCTTCGAGCGCGCGAACCTGGTAATCAGGGACTTGAAGGTGGGCACGGTAACCATCGCGCATAGCCCGAGCAGGATCTTAAGCGATGCGCATCGTGTCCGGTTCCCGCAGTTATTACCAGGCCGCGGATCTGTGGAGTGTCGTAACCAATTGGAACCCGAGAATGTTGTTCTGGCGCTCCGAGCCAGAACTGTAGTGCTCGAACTCGTAGCCGATCTTCAACAACTGGAGCCGGTCTGGGCGGAAGGCAGCCGATGTTTCGAACGAGCGCGTGCTGGCAACGATATGGTTGCTCGACTGTCCGTAGCGGTCCGCCACAAACCAGCGCGGGCTGAGCACCTGGCGAATCTCGCCGTATCCGACCAGTTCACGAAGGGTTGGAATTACGGTATACGGCATGACGAATCTCTGCACCTCAGCGTATGCTGCGGTATGGCCGTGCGCCCAGTTGGCATCCAGGCCCAACGCGTGCGCCGGAAGCTTGCTGGGGCTTACCTCGCCAGGGAAGAAATACGCATAATGTCGGTCCAGATAGGGTCCCCGGTAGCCGGATATGCCGATGCGAAATCCCTGACGGATGGTGTAGCCGGCGCCGCCGGCCCAGTTTCCGTACTGATCGTGTACGAACAGGCTGCGCGGATTTGCCGGGGAGGAATTCGCAAACTGAATCCGGCCATCCCACTTGCCTCGCGTTGCGTCGATCTGTGCTCCAGCCACGCCAAGGATGGAGACCGGAGAATAGTAGTAGCCGTACTCCATCGGAACATTGACGAGAGGATTCTCCGCATCGTCGTAGCGCAGGAGAAACGACCCAAACGCAGTGG
>JASHVE010000231.1 GCA_030039675.1 Acidobacteriaceae bacterium
ATCTTTCAGCGTGCGATATGCATCGTTCAGCAACGCCGTATTTGCCAGGCTCCAGTCTTTCTCGTTGTCTGCGGCGCGAGCGAAGCGGTCCGGGTGCAGTTTGCGGCTGAGGCGATGGAACTCGCTTTCCAGCGCAGCCAGATCGAGGTTCAGCCGCGGCTCCAATCCAAAGACAGAGAAATACTCCCCTGTCGGAGGAGGCTGAATCTTGCTGCATTGGGAACAGAAAAGCGCAGATGCATTCTGCGCGACGGAACAGGACCAACAGGCAACCGGAACCGCGGAATCGACTGCTTTCAACATGAGCGGATTATGAAGAGAACGACGAACCGCAGCCGCAGGAGCGCGTGGAGTTCGGGTTGATGAAGTTGAATCCCTGCCGCATCAGCGTCTCTTCATAGTCGAGGGTCATGCCGTGCAGATAGAGAAACGACTTGGGATCGACAAAGACGCGCACGCCGTCGAACTCGTAGATGCGGTCGCGCTCACGGGGCTGGGTATCGAACTTGATGGAGTACGAGAGCCCGGAGCAGCCGCCGCCGGTCACGCCGAGGCGCAGCCCGCCCTGCTCCGGCGAGATGCCCTCCTGGGCCATCGTTGCGCGGATGCGCTTCACGGCGCGCTCGGTCACCTGCAGACCCTTGTTCGCCGCCGATGCGCCCTCAGCGGGCTTCGATTCGATTGTGACTGTGTTCGCCATCGGCTCTCTTTCCCTCAGAAGTTAAAGTTAACGCCCCCGCGTCGTTCACGCGGTTCTTGGGTGCTTTCCCAGGTCTCAAAATCGAAACCTGGGGCACGCCTTTTTCGTACCTGGGCTTGCCTACTCCGCCGCAGCAGCTGCCGGAGTTGTCTCTGCGACACCGTTCTTCTTCTTCCAGTCACCGATCGCGGCGCGGATGGCGTCTTCCGCCAGCACCGAGCAGTGGATCTTCACCGGAGGCAGCGAGAGCTCCTTCACAATGTCGGTATTCTTGATGGCCAGCGCATCTTCGACAGTGCGGCCCTTGATCCACTCGGTGGCCAGCGAAGAGCTCGCGATCGCCGAGCCGCAGCCAAAGGTCTTGAACTTGGCTTCTTCGATCACCTGCGTCTCAGGGTTGACCCGGATCTGCAGCCGCATCACGTCGCCGCATTCGGGCGCGCCCACCAGGCCGGTGCCCACCTCCTGCGAACTCTTGTCGAGCGTGCCCACATTGCGGGGATTGTTGTAGTGATCCACTACCTTGTCGCTGTATGCCATTCGTCCGTTCTCCTCCCGCGGGGAAGCCGCGTATTTCTTTGAGCTGTTAGCTACTAGCCTCTAGCTTTTAGCTCTGCGCCTTACTGTTGCGCTGGTTGGATATTGGATGCGCAAGCTAGCGGCTAGGAGTTGAAAGCTAGTGGCTGCTTTTAGTGCGCTTGCCACTCGATCTTGGTCAGGTCGATGCCTTCCTTCACCATCTCATAGAGCGGCGAAAGCTCGCGCAGCTTCTGCACAATGTCGATGACCTTCGCAGCCACGTAATCCACTTCTGCCTGGGTGTTGAAGCGGCCCAGCCCAAAGCGAATCGAACTGTGCGCGACATCGTCGCCCAGCCCCAGCGCCTTCAACACATAAGACGGCTCAAGCGTAGCCGAAGTGCAGGCCGAACCGCTCGATACGGCCACATCGTTGATGCCCATCAGCAGCGACTCGCCTTCAACATACACAAAGCTCATGTTCAGATTGCCCGGCAGCCGGTGTTCCATCGACCCGTTCACATGAATGTAGTCGAGCACAGACTCAAGCTTTTCCTGGAGCCGGTCGCGCAGGCCGCGGAGATACGCGGCTTCGGTCTCCATCTCCTGCATCGCGATCTCGCAGGCCTTGCCCAAGCCCACGATGCCGGGCACGTTCAGCGTGCCGGAGCGCATGCCGCGCTCGTGGCCGCCGCCGTCGATCTGCGCGGCGATCTGCACGCGGGGGTTGCGGCGCCGCACATAGAGCGCGCCCACTCCCTTGGGGCCGTAGATCTTGTGTCCCGAGATCGAAGCCACATCCACGTTGTCGGCGATCACATTGAAAGGCGCCTTGCCTACGATCTGCACCGCGTCTGTATGGAAGATCACACCCTTCTCATGGCAGAGCTTGCCGATCTCGCGAATGGGCTGCAGCACGCCGATCTCATTGTTCGCGGCCATGATGGTGACCAGGATGGTCTTGTCGTCCATGGCGCGCTTCAGGTCTTCGAGATCGATCAACCCGTCAGCCTTCACCGGCAGATAGGTCACGCGATAGCCGTGCTTTTCGAGCCGCTTGCAGGTGTCCAGCACGGCCTTGTGTTCCGTCACCTGGGTAATGATATGGTTGCCGCGCTCGCGGTACATCTCGGCAATGCCCTTGATGGCCAGGTTGTCGCTCTCCGTGGCGCCGGAGGTAAAAATGATCTCCTTGGCCGTCGCGCCGATCAGCTTCGCGATCTGCTCGCGCGCGGTTTCGACGGCCTGCTCCGCCTCCCAGCCAAAGGAGTGATTACGGCTGGCCGCATTACCGAACTTCGCAGTGAAATACGGCATCATCGCCTCCAGCACCCGCGGATCCAGCGGGCTGGTGGCGTGATTATCCATGTAAATCGGCAAGCTAACGCCTGCGGGAACCTCCACTTGGCTAACAGCTGTGCTCATATGTGACAGTCTCCATAGTTGTTGCGACTCCTACCCTGTTCCGATGCCGGGGCTGGAGGAAAGAAACTCAATTGCGCGTCAGGGAAACAAGTGCGTTTGCGTGGGGAATGCGCCCCGCAGGGTGCTCGTGTTCCGCCAGATCTTGAATACTGATGCTCTTCAGCACTCCGGCGATGGTGTCATTCACCCGCGCCAGCGGCTCTTTGATGGTGCAGCTCGGGGTCAGTTCGCACCCCTTGGCACCCTTGGTGCAAGAGGTGATAAAAAAGGGGCCGTCTATGGAATGGATCACCTCGTAGGCCGAGATCTCACGAGCATCTCTGGATAAGGCGTAGCCACCGTTCATCCCCGCGTGGGAGCGCAGCAATCCGGTCTTGGTCAGCCGCTGCAAAATCTTCGCCAGCAGCTGCGCCGGAATGCCATACGCATCGGCTATGTCCTTTGCGCTCAACGCAGGGGTCTCTGGATGCTCAGCTAGATACTTGAGCGCCATCAACCCGTAGTCTGCCTTTTTTGTGAGCTTGAGCATTATATCCGACTAGAACGGTCCGCGTTTAGTATACGGCCGTTTCTATGGTGCTTTCAAGGCCGTTTCGGCCTGCCCTGTGTATTCAACGGGACAATGGCTCAGAGTACCCGAAAGATTCAAACAATCCGCTTTTGAATTTGCAGAAAAGCAGCTACAATCTGGCGGCAAGAGTACTCCGTCTTTCCCCTTCCCCCTCGTTTCGGAACGCCCCCAGTGATGGGCCGGGGGCTGAACGGCGCATCCAGGTCGAGCTCGAAGGGGAAATGCGGTATTTCAACTGAAACGACGACCGATGGTGAGCGCCTGCCGACACCCTAGAGTTCGAATCGTCTCCCGGCACGAAGACACAGAGTTTGTCGAGTGCTTGGAGTGCGGCGAGGTTTTTGACTCCGAAGAGTTCCGCGACATGGAGATCGAAGACTCCGCCGAAACAGAAGACGTTTCCGACGACGCCTAGAAAAACATCCCTCCCAGTCAATCATCACTTGATGCCGGAACCATTGGCTGGAGGCGAGCCCGCGCGTCTTGACGCCAACCACGCGTAATGCAGGCCCGAGGCGACGGTGAGAACCATCGTCGCGTCGAGTGCCAGCTTGCGAAACCAACTTACCCAATAGGCCGCGGTGAGTTGATGGAGCAGCACCGCCGCCACCGCGCTAATCTGAGCCAGGGTATTCGCCTTGCCAAAAATGCTGGGATGAAACTCACGCCGGCCCACGGCGGCGTACAGGATGGCAGCGACCAGCAGAATGGCCACGTCGCGGCCAAACACCAGCACCGTGACCGTTACCGGAATCAGCGACTTGTGCAGCAGTACCAGAAAGATGGTGCTGAGCAGCAGCTTGTCGGCCACGGGATCGAGATAATGCCCCAGCATGGAGCGCTGTTTGAGGATCCGCGCCAGCGCGCCGTCCAGCGCATCGGTCAGGCCCGCGGCAAGAAAGAGCCCGAAGCTCAGCGCATACTGGCCGTCCAGAATCGCAGCCACCAGGAAGGGCGCAATGCAAATGCGCAGAAAAGTGAGTAAATTCGGAGTGGAGCGCAGAGGATTGAAGCGGCCGTTCGAATCGTCACTCATGATATTTGCGTGAACGAACTAATTACGCAGTCCTGAAAGCATCCAGCCGGCATCTCAGCAGATCGCCGACCTCAGGACGTCGCAATCGCCCAGCGGTAACGACCAGGCGCAGGCCAACGACGGCTGTGGGGTCAGCCCGAAGAGCCCATCTGCAATGTCCATGACGGCACAGCAGGAATAGTACAGCATAGCGTCTCACTGCCTCCACCTTCCCGCACCATCAATAGATGCTGTTAAACTATTCAAGTCGTTTAGCAGGCGCGTAGCTCAGTTGGTTAGAGCGCTTCCTTGACACGGAAGAGGTCGTTGGTTCGAATCCAATCGTGCCTACCATTTTATTTTCAATCAGTTAGTAGGCAGCTTCACACCCTCCGCAGCCCTCCTCCAACCCAAGGTCCAACCCAACATTCCCCTAATTGACCATCGGCACGACCTTGATAGCCTCCAGGAACTTGCCCTGCGCCTCGATCTGCGCAGAGTTGACGCGATGCGTGTAGATCGCGGTCGTCTCCGGCTTGGTATGCCTAAGCATGCTCTGGATGACCGACAGATTTACGTCATTCGCTGCGAAGAACGTCGCCAGCGAGTGACGCAGATTG